>JAJTHC010000133.1 GCA_021299615.1 Vampirovibrionales bacterium | reverse complement strand
GATGTGTGATGGTATAGCTGAATTTAGAGTTTTCTGAACAGTAGGCTAGACTAGGAGCCTAGATTATTTTGTGAGGGCGTGTAGACAGACCTACATAACAGAACAAAATAATCGTAGCGACAACGTATAGACACTGTACAGAAAATTATCAATTCGGCTATACATAAACGTACATCAGCACATCGAGAAGCCGAGCAACAACGAAGACGCCAGACGCTATTTAATCGTTTAATGGGTATAATCACCTATCCAAAAAACTTTAAACAAGACTATAAGGCAAGAAATAGCAGACAGCCTGTGTATCGGTTTCGTAAATACAGACCTTGCTCACTTCAGGGATGCTTTCTCGCAGTTCATTAAAAATCAAACGAGCCATAAACTCCGCACTCGGGCTTTCACCTTCAAAATCGGGCAAGGTATTTAAATCTTGATGATCAAAGCGATCAATAATGGGATCCAAAACCGCTTTCATATCCTTAAAATCAAGGGCGATATTCGCTTTGTCTAACGTGTTCATTTGCACATAGATCCGCACTTTATAGTTGTGTCCGTGGGGGGTGGCACATTTGCCGACATAATTAAGCAAGTGGTGTGCTGAAGAAAAATGGCGTTCAAGCATCATTTCAAACATAAAAAATCGTTCCTTTTTGACAAATAGAAGGGTTAGGGAACCTTCATTACAAAGGTATCATAAACATAGGGGGCAAAACAAGACAAAGAAATCGTAGAGACAACGAAGAGACAAGTACAGAAAATTATAAACTTGACTATATGTCCTTATTTTACCAAAAACAACCGACTTTCTCTGTGTCCTCACCTTTCTTTGTTTAATGGTTTTAAAAATAATTCCTATGAATTATTAAATATAAATCATCGTCATAGTAGTGTTGAGAAATACTTGTTTAAAACCGTTGTATTCTATAGAGAGTAAGGTTTTGGGGCTGATGTAAACTTGTTAAAAGAACTTAGTGAATACTGTTAAATCATTGTTTAAAATCGTGTGATAAAGTCTATCTCTGTTAAGAACCCGATTTATTTAACAGGCTTTTAAAAAAGTTTTACTATTGTTTAAAACAGGGTTTTAGACAATAAGGTGTTTAAAAGAGGATAAAGAGAAAGTCGGTTGTTTTTGGTAAAATAATGGTGTAACCATTGTTTTGATACCATTTAAATGATTGAATAGCGTATAGGTGGATTCTAGGAGCCTAGACTCGCAGATGTGTGCACTGTACACAAACGACCATAATCACATCGAGAAGCCGATCGATAACGAAGACGCCATCATTAAAGGGCTTGAGAAAAATAAGTATCCACCAACGCATCAATAGAAGCCTGCGTTTTTTCTACCTTTTCTTGTAAATACGTGAATTGACGAGAAGATGCATTCGTGGCAGTACTATTCGAAATTGAAATCTTGTCTTCAGGTTGATCAGGAATGCCCAAAGCCCTCTCTTCCGTACTTTCATCAATGTTCAATAAAATCCATGTGTTGATGTCTTCAATAGAATCTAAGCTTTTGGGTGGTTCAGGTCGAGAGATGGGGCTGGCTTCAAGCATCTGAAACGCCTCGCTTTTGTTTGAACTTACTTTTTCACAAAGCTTTTTTTCTGTAATCGAAGTGTTTTCACGTATAAGCAAGCGATCTTCTGGTGTATTTTCTTCCAACAAAAAAGTGGTGTCGTAAGGATTTAAATGCTTAAGCGTGGAAGTATAGCCCACTAAATTAGGTGCTTGAATTAAAGGGAAACGCTTGAATCTCGTTTCAAAGTAAAGCATAGGTTTTTCTTTAACGGCATTCACTTCATGAATAGTGTGTGTTAGCTTATTGTTTGAATGTGAAAATAGAGACTTCCAAAACAATACCCCCAAGTGTTTAAGCATCGTCCAAGCACTCGGCGTGTTGTCTAGTGGTTGGAACCATTCACCAGTTTGCGTATGTTTTTCTAGGGGTTTTGGCATAAGTGAACACCTGATTTTGTATCATTTTAGGGTCATTTGTTGAGATATGTGTTATTTTAGCTTTTTGACTTAGGGTTATGTAAAAGCGTGTAGAATTTAAAGCATCTAAAGGAGGAGATATAGCTGAGTTTAGCGTTTTCTGTACTTAGGCTATTCTAGGAGCCTAGAATCCACCTATACGCTATTCAATCTAAGAAATGGTATTATAGTGTTTTAAAGAGTTTTCCGTACAGTAGGCTAGACGAGGAGCCTAGATTATTTTGTGAAGAAGTGTAGATAGACCTACATGACAGAACAAAATAATCGTAGCGACAAAGTATAGACACTTTAGGGGAAATTATTTAAAAATACTATATACGCTTGAACAGTGCATAAGAGGCTTACCACCACCGCCACCACTCATGCGGATGCCTCGTAAAGCTTGCCCACGGATGCATCCCTGCCACATCCTGCCACGACTGGCACGGATGCTTACTCTCATACACGGCGTGATAGTGCAAAGGCTTGCCCTCCCCATCACACGTCGGCAGACTTAAGGCTTGCAAACTGTGAATATCTACACATAACACGGTGAACTCCCCTGTGGCAAGGGCATCTTCAAGGGTGTGAAGTTGTGAAAGTGTCATCTCATCTTGCCATGCCGTTTGGGCGTGCGAAATGCCTCCCACCTGCGGACGCTCATGGTGACGAACGCCGTCCAAAATCCAAATCAAGCGATGCGTAGGATTCGACTTCAAATGGGTTTTAATCAAGCGAGGCATTAACGGTAAAATCTGAAAAGGCATAGGCTTGCAAGCGGTATTAATCGAAGGTTTTTCAGAAGAAGGCATCACCCACGCCAACCCCTCCGCTTCAGGATGCGTCTTCAGCAAACGGCGAGCTTCCTTAAAGCTAGCGACCAGCTTTAGGCGTGGTGAGTTTAGCCATAAACGAGTCCTTTGCTTACGAGTGGCAGGGGCTTCGTCCCCACTTAGGGTGATTAAATCCGCAAGCGAAGGGTATTCTTCCGCAAGCCGTTGCACCAGTAGGCTGTCGCTCACAACCAAAAGCCGTTTAGTCTGCGTTGCATCTTGTACCCAAGTCCCTAAAAGGGGCTTTAGGGCATCCAAGGTGACGCAGGGGGACTGCGGTTTTGTCTTGCGATTTTCTTTGTGAGAGAATAGGGACATCGTCCGAGCATCCAAGTATTTAGAGTTAAGCTTATTTAATGACTCTAACACAAAGGATGTTTAAAAAGAACAAGAAAGGTTTTACATGAACGCCACCGAAACACAAGAAAAAACAGCTTTAACCTTACAAATAATCGACTCCCCTAAGGGCTTGCACGACACCTTTAAAGTACCAGGCGACAAATCCATTAGCCATAGAAGCCTGATGCTTGCGGGTCTTGTCGATGCCACCAGCCAAGTGCGGGGCTTGCTCCCCAGTGCGGATGTGTTTTCCACCCGAGACGTCTTGCGTCAATTGGGGGTAGACATCACACTTGTGGACGCAAGCACAGGGCATTGGCAAGTCAAAGGCTTGCGTCAATGGCAAGAAGCCGACCACGTCCTAGATTGCGGCAATTCAGGCACGACCATTCGCTTGATGAGTGGGCTTATTTCAGGGCAGAATCGTTATGCGGTGATGAGCGGGGATAAAAGCCTTGTGAAACGCCCTATGGGGCGTGTGATGAAGCCCCTGTCTCAAATGGGAGCCACATGGTTCGGCAAGCAAAACAACACCCTTGCCCCCATGACCTTTGTGCCAAGTGAAACGGGTTTAAAGGGTATTCATTATGTGATGCCGATTGCGTCGGCTCAAGTGAAATCGGCGGTATTACTGGCTGGATTGTTTGCGACTGAAGACACCACGATTGAAGAACCCTTGCCCAGTCGAGATCACTCTGAACGTATGCTTCGTGCCATGGGGGCGGATATTAGCGTCAATGACGCT
>JAJTHC010000274.1 GCA_021299615.1 Vampirovibrionales bacterium | reverse complement strand
GGGGTTGCTGTTCTTAGCTGATTCTCTAATGTCGCTAAAGTCTTACGAAGCATTTCTGCTTTTAATTCACTATTCTACGAACTCGTAGTCTTTAGTGCCTGATTCATAATGTTTTTGGCTTGGATGGCATTCATAGTTAAGGTTCTTTCTTATTGGTTACAGGGGGGAGTATTAAGGGGTTCGCTGTTTGTTCAGCTGTTTATATAAAGTCACACCACTTAAGCAAATTGCCCTTTTGTTACATTCACTTTACACAAGCCAATTCAAAAATAACTGCAAAGCGAAAACCCTCCTTGGGTGGGAGCCTAAGCTCACACTCGAAGAAGGGTTACGGCAGGCGATCGCCTTTAGCCAAGCCCATCCGTCGCATCAAGGCACGGCAGGTTTAATGTATTATTTTGAAGAGCTTTCATAGGAAGGATGCTTGCCACGCTTTAACACCTAAAGCCGTCGCTAAATGGTTTTGCTCAGGCGAGCTTGGCATCGCCTCACGATCAAAAAAGCCCACCACGGCGGAACCACTACCGCAGAGCATGGCATGAAACGCACCAGCATCCAACAAAGCGTTTTTCAACCCATGTAATTCTGGATGCCTCTCAAATACCACGCCTTCAAAATCATTGTGCATGTACGGCGTCAACTCTTTTAAGGGACTCCCCTGTTTTAACGCATCGACAAAGTTGGGATCAGGCCTGCTGTAGGCGTCCCCTTCATGCACCCAAGCGTAAGCATCTCGTGTTGAAATGGCAATATGCTTAGACTTTAAGACAAGGACTTCTACCTCATCAAATGAATTGGCGTCACGTTCAATCGGCTGAATGCGTTCCCCACGACCTTGCATGTGCATCACGGGTTTTTCCATAAGAAATAACGGTACATCCGACCCGATGCTTGCCCCTAGTTTTAGCAGTTCTTTGGGCGAAAGAGGGGTGAGTGTGGGAAATTTTCGACAAAGCAAGTCGTGATATAAACGTATGGCGGCGGCGGCATTAGACGATGCTGAACCTAGCCCTGCTTGATATGGCAAGCACTTTTCCAAATAAACGTCCACTGCAGGAAACGCCATAGGCGAATGGTGATACTGCCGAACATACTGCTGAACGTATCGAATGCCACGAAGCACCAAATTATCTTCACCTAGGGCTTCAAGGGCTTTGTCGTTAGAGCTAAAGTGAACCGTCCCCGCTGAACTGGGCGTTTCATCTTCGTGAATAGAAATGAGCAAATCATCATACCAATCCAACAAAGCAACGACGCTGTCTAGCTCGCTGAAACCGTCGCCACGCTTGCCTAAGACGTGTAAGGATAAATTGAGCTTAGCGGGGCAACGCATGAATGGCATCCGTGAGTTTGGCGAAGGCTTCAATGCTCAAGGTTTCAGGACGGGCTTGCGGATCCACCCCCGAAGCTTCCAAGACGCCGTCCAGCTCTTCGGCTTTGACCAAGTGGTCGTTTAGTAAGGTATTTCTCAACATTTTACGACGCTGTTGAAACGTCGTTCGCACAACTCGTTGCATAAGCGTTAAATCGCTGACAGGGCAAAGCCCTTCTTGACGAGGGTAAAGGCTAATCACCACGGACATAACCTTCGGTTGCGGTTCAAACACGGTGGGAGGCACCAAAAACTCTAGCTGGCAATCAAACCAATACTGAAGGGCAATCGACAAAGGTCCGTAATCTTTAGACCCTTCTTTGGCGGTGATGCGTTCGCCCACTTCTTTTTGCACCATAAAGGTCAACTGTTGCACACGCTTGCGAAGCGACATATCCGTTTGCGTCATCTCGCCTGCGAACTTAAATAAAACGCCACTGGTGATGTTATACGGCAGGTTGCCCACGACCTTAAATTGTTCGCTGGGCATGAGGGCGGGTACATCCACCGACATAATGTCTTGCGAAACAAGGTTCATTTTCGACCAGTCTGGCGTACGACGAAAATAGTCGCCGAGATAGTCCACCATGCGATAGTCCAGCTCAACCGCCGTGAGATGCTCCACTTTGGGGAGCAAGTGTCGTGTCAAAAAGCCCAAACCAGGCCCAATTTCTAAGACGTTATCTGTTGGGGAAAGATCCAAGCACCGCACGATGCCGTCGATGGTGCCTTGATGCACCAAGAAGTTCTGCCCAAACCGCTTGCGAGCGAGCATGCGTTTGGCTTCAATCAAAAGCGGATTCGGCTTTTTTTCAGCACGAGCTTTGGCTCGTTTGGCGTCTTTGTCTTCGGTTTTAGCACGACTGCGTTTGAATTTGTCTTGAATGCCCAAGGCGATTTCCTTTGTGTCTTAAATAATGGATACTCACTAGTCTAACTCAAACATAGAAAACCTTGACGTCTTTTTATGTTTTATGTAACTTAAGTATAGTTTTGTGACAATTATAGACTCTACCCCCATAGGAAACGCTTAATGCACTCTCTTTCTCCTCCGATCAGTCCGTTTATTTCCCCACATCACACGAAGGCGTCTATGTCTCAAGCGAAGGGTGTGACGTCGCAAGCCTTGCAGCAACGTCAAGGGCTAAACATTAGTGCGGAAGATATTCAGAAGATTTTCGGGCTTTTTCAAAGAGATATGACGATACATTTAGCGGACTATCTTCAACATATTCAAACGCTAGCAGGGCAAGATAACAACAAATTACATGAGACAGATCGCCTATTTTTAGACCCAAATGGTTATGCTATTAAGCAACGGGAAGACTTAACAAAAGTTCTTCCAATCCTAGAAGAATCTATGAAAACAGTTATTGTTGGGGTGTTATCCCTTTTGGCATCTCTCAATGATAAAATTAAAGTAGAAATTGATGAGCCTCGTCATATTAATTTGCAAGGTACAAACATAACTAATGTTTTTCTGTATGAGGTGTATGCCTTTCTGAGAGAACGCAAGCCTCTTGAACCAAGTCTAGAGAGTTTTCTTCCAGATCATGAAAAAAAAAGAATACAGCCCCTTATTTGTTTAGTACAGAGAGTAAAGGGTAATAATAAAACTGGGAATGATTATGAAACTGATACTCATACCAAAGATAAAACATATTATTGGTGGGGAAGAGCAAATCTAGTATTTCCTGATTCGCCAAGAAAAGAAGAAAAACGCTTAAAGTACCATACTTTTTTTAGAT
>JAJTHC010000022.1 GCA_021299615.1 Vampirovibrionales bacterium | reverse complement strand
TTTGGGTCATTTCTTCAAGGAATCGGTGTTGGGGGCAGGCATCTTGGAGCAGGTAGTCGGCGAAGTGCATAAGAACGTCCTCAAAACAATGTTATGCTCTTATTTTACCAAAAACAACCGACTTTCTCTGTACCTTCTAATCAAGATAAGGCTGATTTTCGGCCTGAAGGCTTCGTGTTCGAGCCTCCTGCAAAATCAAGGACGCTTCCTCTTTTCTGTTTAGATGGATCAGTACTCCTGCAAGTAATACCAAGTTTAAAATTCGGGGTGGGTGTGTTTCAGGAACTGTGCCATATCCTGTTTCTGCCTGTTGGTAAGCGTTCAGTGCTTCTTCATATCGCCCTAAAACTCGAAGCACATTGCCTTTATTCATGAAGAGAACACCACCATAAGGGTGTGTGTTAGGAAGTGTGCTGAATCCCCTTTCAGCGGCTTCATACGCCCCCAGTACTTCTTCATAGCGTTCTAACTTTTCAAGCACATTACCTTTATTCATGAAGAGTTTACCACGATCGGGGTGAGTGTCAGGAAGTGTGCTGAATCCCCTTTCGGCGGCTTCATACGCCCCCAGTGCTTCTTCATATCGCTCTAACGTTTCAAGCAAAACTCCTTTATTCATGAAGAGTTTACCACGATCGGGGTGAGTGTCAGGGAGTGTGCTGAATCCCCTTTCAGCGGCTTCATACGCCCCCAGTGCTTCTTCATAGCGTTCTAACTTTTCAAGTACAATTCCTTTATTCACGAAGAGTCCACCACGAGAGGGGTCTGTTTCAGGAAGTGTGCTGAATCCCCTTTCAGCGGCTTCATACGCTTCCAATGCTTCCTCATCTCGCCCTGACATTCCAAGCGTACTGGCTTTATTCACGAAAAATCCAACACGAGAGGGGTGGGTGTTGGGGAGCGGATGGACGAGTGGCTCAAGTTGGGCATAAGTCTCTTGTAAGCTCTCAAAAATGCCATGGTGCTGAAGAGCGACAATCTTTTCAGTTATCCACTTTAAAACTAATTCGATACCGAGCTTGCTAACCAATGCAACACACATGAGATGATACACCGCTTCAACCAAATGGTAGCTTGGGTTAGGGGAGTCGGGAACGGCATGTGCATCATGATAGTCAAATAGTTTTTGCTGCTGTTCGATGTAGAACACCACTCGAGATTCTTTTGTTCTGTCCCTGTCCTGAAGGTGTTCCCTAAAGAGATCATGCATCATCCACTCGCCTTGCTTTACTTGGGTAAAGGCAGAAAACAGGGCTAAACGCTCGAAATCTAGCGATGTGTCCAACACAGTGAAAATGGCTTGATTTAACCGTCGAGGATACGGCACCAAACGAAACATCTGTTGATCCATTGAATTCAAGTGTTTCATAAAGTAGTGGAGTGTCTCTTCTTGCATTTTTCCAAACTGATCAAGCTGAGGCACATTTCCTTCCGTCTTGATGTTTTGGTACATTTCACATTGAGTAACAATATAGAAGGGAAGCCCTTTCGCAACGTTAAGAATACGCTCACGAATCTCTGCTTCTGCCACTTGGGCATCATCCAGTAGGGCTTCTGTCGCATCGGGGTCCAACGCCTCCAACGGATAGTCCGTGATATGATCTTTCCAGTCTTTCTTGTCTTTACCTACCTTCTGCCACCTCAAAGGGGAACGACCCAATGCAATAAACAATCCGCTTTCCATGGTGTGCCGAAACTCACGCAACCATTGATCAGACTCGTGTTCCTCGGGGTAACGTTTAAATATGGCTTCATAGTGATCAAAAATCAGCACAATGGGGGCTTCGCTTGTCATCGCAATACTGGCAAGATCCTTCGCCAAATAGTGATGGAGGTTTTCAAGAATACGCGCCCCAGTCTCAAGATCATTTAATCGTGGGAATCCGCAATCCATTTTGGTCAACGCATCCACTTGTTTGTCACTAAAATGCCGACGAATTTTTTGGATTGCCTTCAGTCCCAGTTTTACAGCAAGATCCGACCCTGGAATAAAGACGGATGTCACAACCCCTGCTATATCAGCACCATACGCCTTAACGACTTCACTTGCAGGACCTTCGCAAAATTCAGTCAAATCTTGCAAAAACTCGCTGTTGTCGCCTTTGAAATGCTCTTTGAGGAGTTTGGGACTGGCATAATCGGGATGTGCAAGCTGCATATATTTTAGATAGGCGAGATCAAAACAGGGGGCTGATAAAGCATAGTTACGCCCAAGCTGTAGACGAATGGATTTCAAAACATACAAGCTTCGGCCGATTTCTCCACCGATTTCTCCACTGGCTTCTCCAAGCGTGATATGGGCATGCGGAATATTTTTTTCTTTGAGACGTTCAGCATATTTATACGAAAGTCTCGTTTTTCCAGCACCCCCAGCCCCATGAATGCTGAGTGTTCTCCATTGTTGTGGCGTAGCTTTTTCGCACTGTTCATCAAGTAGATCGAATTCGGGTTGGCGTCCGTGAAAGCCAAAGGTAATTTTCTCAACAGGATTAGCCGTAAACGCCATGTGTTAGTCCTTTATATAGAGGGCTTACAATTTAATGAGCCTCTCGTATAATTATAGCTTAATCTGAATTACAAGCAACCAAAAAACCGTCTATCTCTTCAAGGTTTTAGGTGGATTCAATGCTAAACATTCAAAAACGCTTGACTGAAACGGTCAAAGTCCCCGCCCGTAAAGATATTCATGTTGATTTCCCACTACGGGGGTTTATCCTGTGTGATGATTGTGGCAGACCGCTGACCTCCTGCTGGTCACAGGGCAAGCGGCAGAAATTTGCCTATTATTTGTGTCACAACAAAGATTGCTCCAGTAAAGGCAAATCCATTCCCCGTGATAAGTTGGAAGGCGATTTTGATAAATTGCTGAAAACCATGCGTCCCACACAGCCCCTGTTTGACCTGCTTAGTGCTATGTTTAAGGATGCGTGGGAGCAACAGGCGAGCCATACAACCGCACTGATTCAATCCGCCAAGCAAAAAGTGGTTGGCATTGAACGGCAAATTGAACAGCTGGTGGATCGGGTGGTAGAGGCAACCGTACCTTCCGCCATTACACGGTACGAGCAACGGATTGCCCAGCTGGAAAAGGAGAAATTATTGATGGAAGAGTCTATTTACAGCACGCCGCCGCAAGGCAGATTTGAGGAACTCTTCGAACACGCCATGAACTTCCTCTCAAACCCTTATAAATTGTGGACTTTTGGGCAGTTGGCACATAAGCGTACGGTGCTAAAATTAGCCTTATTAGACCGCCTGACATACAACAGAAAAACAGGGCTTCAAACACCCCTAATTGCTTTACCGTTCAAGGTTTTAGACAACTTGAACGGGGAAATTTTAAAAATGGTGGAGGATAGCGGATTCGAACCGCTCACCCCCTGCGTGCAAAGCAGGTGCTCTACCAAATGAGCTAATCCCCCACGTCAATGAATGTTCATT
>JAJTHC010000134.1 GCA_021299615.1 Vampirovibrionales bacterium | reverse complement strand
TACCTAGGCTATCTTTATGTTCAAGCTGTCCACTTAAAACAAGCGTAATAATTTCCATGTCGTGGTGGGAATGCGTTCCAAAGCCACTGTTGGCTTTGATGATGTCATCGTTAATGACACGCAAATGCCCAAAACTATGATGCTTAGGGTCTTGATAATCACCAAACGAAAAGGTATGAAAGCTAGTCAGCCAATCCAACTGAGTCAGCCCACGATCTTCTGCAAGACGTAAAACCTAGTGAGGGGCTTGAATTAACATGAAAGGGTTTACTCCATTTTAGATGAAACGAGATATTTTACAATGAAATAATCTAGTGAATATTTGGCAGGTCCTGTGAGCAAAAGCACCAAGGCAATTACCCAATACACCAACGCCAATTCATAAGAAGGGGCATGGGGTTCGCTAGAAACAAAGGGATGCCCTGCTGGGAAGTGAACCAAGCCCATGGCAACACTCATGGTCAGTAAAATACCCAAGCTGGCAAGTGGGGTGAATAGCCCTAGCACTAAGGCAATACCTCCGCCAAATTCAGAAAACGCCGCCAAGGCTTGTAAAAGTGGGGGAATGCCTGCTCCATCCAGCCATGAAAAGGCGTGCTGAAACTTAGGGAATCCGTGCAGAATAAAGGCAAGACCCACAACAAGACGCAAGGCAAGCAAAGCGATGGAAAGCCTTGTATTTTCTAGTAAATAGGCTTGACGTAAGAAAGACATATCGTTTCTCCCTCGGTTTGGCTAGAGAGAGTTGAATAATTTTCTATACAGGAAATTATCCAACTCTTATAGCTTCGTCTTCTGAATTAGACTTCTTCGCCGTCGTTTTCAGGAGCATCATCAACGTCGAGCATGACAATCTTGGTGACGTTGGCGACAAAGTCACCCGAATCCAAGTTCACAATCCGCACACCCGTGGCTTGACGTCCTTGTTGGCTAATGCTAGAAGCCGCCATACGAACGACCACACCATTGGCGGTAGCAATCATCAATTCATGCGTATGATTCACGGTACACGTGCTAGAAAGTCGACTGTCACGATTCTTAAACTTGGTCGAAATCAAACCAATACCACCACGAGCCTGCTTGCGGAACTCGCTGGCACGAACCAACTTGCCGTAACCGTCATTCGTGATGAACAGAATCTCGGTGGCATCTTCCAAGGTATCGGCAGGCAACATGCTGAACGAGCAAATCTCATCGCCCGTGCGAAGCTTCATCGACGTCACCCCTCGAGCCGTCCGTCCCATCGGACGCAAGTCGGTCGCTTGGAAACGAATCGCCATACCCATTTTGGTGGAAATAAAGACGGTATTGCTTTCTTCCGCCGTTTTCACCCAGTTCAGCACATCGCCGTCTTCAAGGTTGATGGCAATTAAGCCATTGCGTCGGATGTTTTCAAAATTAGACAACTCAATCCGCTTAATCCAGCCATATTTCGTGAGCATCACCAAATAAGCATTGTCGCTAAACTCAATCACAGGAACCACGGCGGTAATGCGTTCGTCTTGCTCCAAAGGCAAGAGGTTAATCAACGCCAGCCCTTTGGATTGACGACTGCCTTCAGGCAATTCGTAAACTTTTAGCGAGTGTGCTACGCCTCGGCTGGTGAAGAAGAGCAGGTGATTGTGCATCCCTGCGGTGAAAAAATGCGTGACATCGTCTTCTTCACGAGTCTTCATCGCCCCTTTGCCACGAGTGGCACGGTTTTGACGCTCAAAGGTATCCAACGGCACACGCTTAATGTAGCCTTTTTCGGTAATAAAGACCGCCATTTCATCGTTCGGCGTGAGATCTTCCATGGACATATCGCCTTCATCAGGGATAATTTTTGTCACACGAGCATCCCCAAAGCGATCTTTGAGTTCGAGCAATTCGGCTTTAATAATAGACAAGACTTTGTGACGATCCGCCAAAATGGACTTGTATTCTTCAATCGCCGCACGCAAGCTGTCGTATTCATTGGTGATTTTTTCACGTTCTAAACCTGTCAAGCGACGCAATTGCATTTCTAAAATCGCATTGGCTTGCTCTAAATCTAAGCTATAGCGTTCAATCAAGCCAGCACGAGCAATTTCGGTACTGTTGGCGCCACGAATCAAGGCGATAATGGCGTCTAAATCACCCAAGGCGATCAATAAACCTGCTAAAATGTGGGCTTTGGCTTCGGCTTTACGCAATTCAAACTTGGTGCGTTTGACCACGACATCCACACGATGCTCAATAAATTCGCTCAAAATATCGGTCATACACAATAAGCGAGGCTGATTGTTCACCAATGCCAACATATTCACACCAAACGTTGTTTGAAGTTGGGTGTATTTGAAAAGATTGTTTTTCACGACATCAGGCTTGGCATCTCGCTTGAGTTCAATCACCAAACGCAAGCCGTCCCGATCGCTTTCGTTCCGCAAGTCACGAATGCCGTCGATTTTTTTGTCTCGCACGAGTTCAGCGATTTTCTCAGTAAGTGTCGTCAAGTTGACTTGATAGGGAATTTCGGTGACGATAATCGCCGTGCATTCTTGACGCCCTTTGCCACCAGGGATTTGCTCAATGCTCACCACGGCTCGCATTTTCACCGAACCACGACCTGTTTTAAACGCTTCACGGATGCCTGCGGTTCCCACAATTTGCCCACCTGTAGGGAAATCAGGGCCTTTAATGTATTGATACAAACCGTCATTGCTCATTTTAGGGTTGTCAATCATGGCAACCGTGCCGTCGATAACTTCGCTCATGTTGTGCGGCGGAATATTCGTCGCCATTCCAACAGCGATACCACCTGAACCGTTCAACAGCAACATCGGTAAGCGAGTCGGCAGAACGCTCGGCTCTTCTTCACTGCCGTCGTAGTTCGGCACGAAATCAACCGTGTCTTGCTCAATATCTTGCAGAATCGGCACCGCAACGGCTTGCAATTTACATTCGGTGTATCGCATTGCAGCGGCGTTGTCGCCTTCGATGCTGCCAAAGTTGCCGTGACCATTGATGACAGGGTAACGCATCGCAAAGCTTTGTGCCATACGAACCAAGGCATCGTAAACAGATGTATCGCCGTGGGGGTGATACTTACCCAAGACTTCCCCGACGACTTTCGCACACTTTTTAAAGGACTTTTCAGGTGCCAAACCAATTTCGTGCATGGCGTATAAAATGCGTCGATGCACAGGCTTTAAGCCGTCACGCACATCAGGCAAGGCACGCCCGACAATAACCGACATGGCGTAATCGATATAGGAGCGTCTCATCTCTTCGTGAATGGAAATACCTTGAATTTTACCGTCACCAAAGGGGCGTTCGTTTCTAGGAGTGGCTGCCATCATGTTGTGTTTTCCTTCACGTCAATCTATTTATAGATCTATTTTATAACAAACAGCCAAAAAAATCACAGAAATTTAAGATATGTTACGTTACAGATAAATTTCTAGGGTCTGGGAAATGTTCGAGAATCCTAAAAAATTATAAGCTCTTCCCAATCTTCACAACTAGACTCTGTAGGCATTTTAAATTCAGTACTTTTCTGTTATAGTGTTTTAAAGAGTTTTCCATACTTAGGCTACACGAGGAGCCTGGATTATTTTGTGAGGGCGTGTAGATAGACCTAACCATAACAGAACAAAATAATCGTAGCGACAAAATATAGGCACTGTAGGGGAAATTCTTTAAAACACTATAGGATTTTTTTACATTATGTATTACTTAGTAGTAACATAAATTAAAATATGTTGAATTCATCAAAGAAGTACCCATGCAATTAGCCCTTGAATTTGAAGCCAAAACTTTCGGCGTGAGCGAACTCACCGCCTACTTAAAACGCACGATCAAAACCGATCCCATACTCGGCGGAACCCTGCTTGTGAAGGGGGAAGTGTCCAATCTTAAGCCTTCTAGTCGAGGACACGTCTATTTCACGCTGAAAGACGACACCGCCAGCATCAACGCCGTCATGTGGGCAAGCACGGCGAGTAAAAGCAAGTTCAAACTCGAAGAAGGCATGGAACTCATTGCCACAGGAGACCTAGACCTCTACGCCCCCAACGGAAGCTATTCACTCGTCGTCAAAAAAATCGAGCCTGTCGGTTTGGGAGGCTTACAACTCGCTTACGAACAGCTCAAGGCTCAATTCGACGCCGAAGGCTTGTTTGACGCCGATCGTAAGCAAGCCTTGCCTGAGTTTCCGTTCAGAATAGGTATTGTCACGGCATCTACAGGTGCGGTCATCCACGATATGATGCGAGTGATTCGGAGCAAAAACCCCTATGTGGATGTCATTTTGTATCCTGCCAAAGTGCAAGGCGACGGAGCCAGCGAAGAAATCGCCACAGGCATTCGAGCCTTAGAAGACGACTCCCTAGAACTCGATGCGATTATTGTGGCTCGAGGGGGCGGTAGCTTTGAAGACCTCTTCTGCTTTAGCGAAGAACCCGTCGT
>JAJTHC010000238.1 GCA_021299615.1 Vampirovibrionales bacterium | reverse complement strand
TGTATTGTGCCTTTAGGCGTCGGCGTAAGTGTTTCCGCCTATGTAGCGACTTGTGAACGTATCATTAAAGAACGAGGCTTGTCGCATCATTTGCATGCGTACGGCACGAACATCGAAGGGGAGTGGGATGACGTGATGGCGTGCGTAAAGGCGTGCCATGAAGCCGTTCACGCTCAAGGGGCACCTCGTATTACGAGTACGATCAAGCTTGGTACTCGTACGGATCGCACGCAATCTATGCAAGACAAAGTCAACAGTGTGGAAGCAAAACTGTAGAATATGTATAGTACTTTTTATATAAAATGTTCTATTGCATCTTCGTTGTCGCTACGATTTTTTTCTGTTATGTACGTCTGTGTACACCCCCTCACAAAAAAATCTAGGCTCCTCGTCTAGCCTACTGTACGGAAAACTCTTTAAAACACTATAGCTCATTTTATCTATAAAACACTATATCAACACTAAACTAAATTAAACTTGTCGTGAACTTCATCCATCAGCCAAACTTCGCCTGAATGCAAACAATACACCCAGCCGTGGATCTTAACCGTGCCACTGGCAAAGGCTCGTGCGACGCTTGGAATGGTTTTGAGATGTTGTAATTGCATTTTTACATGGGTTTGCGTGATTTTCATAAAAATGGCATCGGTTTTAACTTTGTCCAAATTTTCAAAGGTGTAGGCTTCATCTCCTTGGTAGCCGTGCGAAAGGTCGTGATCATGTTCGCAACAACCCGCCTTTTGTAAAAGATCATCGGCAATTTGCTTGGTCGATTCTGCAAAATAAAGCCATTTACTTAAGGCAGACGTATGAGCCATGCCTGCCGTTGGTGATTGAAGCAAGGCTTTTAACGCCCCACAATCAGTATGCCCACATAACACAATATGTTGAACCCCTAAGTGATGAATCGCATAGTCAATCGTAGCTTCTTGTCCCACACCACTTTCCGCCCCATGCGGTGGAATAATTTGCCCTGCGTTTCGCAAAACAAAGAGTTCACCCGGATCACTCTGCGTAATCAAACTTGGATCCACCCGTGAATCAGAACACGTGATAAACAGAACTTTAGGTTCTTGATGATCCCTTAAACCTTCAAAGAGGGCTTTTTTCTTTTCAAATACGTTTTGGCGAAACTGGCAGACGCCTTCAATTATTTTTTCCATACGGGGTAACCTATTTTTAATATTAGAAGACGTTGCGAAAGCCCTTTACGAGAGAGGATGTTGCCACAGCGGTTTTCCTAGAGCTTTCTATATAGATTACTATACGACAAAATACTAATCTTGCCCATGTCCTAATTTTTGTAAAAGGGTATTGACATCGAGAGGTAACTCTGGTCCCCCGATCGCTGGTGGTAAAGGCGTCGGTGCTACACGATCTTCTTCCAAAAGGCTTTGAGTCGGGATCAAGCCATTGGCGACTTGTTCGTTTTGCAAGAACATCAGATAATCGACAGGATCCATATACTTATTATTATAATGCACTTCAAAGTGTAAGTGAGACCCCGTTGAACGACCTGTTGAACCCATTAAGGCGAGTGGCTGACCTGCACGCACGCGATCTTTTTCTCGTACGAGATTTTTAGAACAATGCCCATAAATGGTGTAAAGCCCATTACGATCGTGCTTAACGAGTACCATGTTGCCATAACCTGCATAAGTCCCTGAAAAAGCAACTTCACCAGATTCAGGTGTGTAAATCGGGGTTCCGACAGGTCCTGCAATATCAAGCCCGCTATGGAAGCGTTGCTTTTTCGTAAAGGGATCCACACGGTAGCCAAACTCGCTGGTAACGGTGCCTCCTGCTGGGGCATAACGCAAGGCAGCGGCATCGGCTTGAAGTGAGGGGAAGATCAGGGCAAGCACGCCAAAAGCTAAAATTGAAAAGCTATAGAGTTTAGCCATAAAATTCATAGGAAGGGTCTCCCGAAATCGTTGTCCAATAATAAATTAACAGTGTTTTTATTGTAATGGTTTGAAGGACTTTACGGCAACCCTTCAAATCGATGACTTTTTAATTATTATGACATAAGCCCAATCTGAGAATAATAACCTAGGGGTTAGAATTTGAGGAATATCTTTATAGAAGCCTCTGCGAAAGTCCCATTCGGCGAATCTTCTGTGTCAAAAGCCGTTTGTTTTTCCTTGAATCTTCATTCGACTTTAATTTTTGCAGAGTCTTCTATAGAAGGCTTTACGCATTGACAAGTGTAAAATCAGGATACTTCGCCAACACCTGACGCATCTCTAAAAGTTGATCCATCATAGGTTCCACCCATTCCACTGGGATTTGGTTCGGCCCGTCAGACAATGCCTCATTAGGATTTGGATGCGTCTCAAAAAACAAGCCTTCTACCCCAGCAGCAACGGCAGATCGTGCGAGTACAGGAGCAAACTCACGATTCCCGCCAGTTTTACCGTTTAGTCCACCAGGTTGTTGAACGCTATGAGTGGCATCGAAAATGGTGCGAAGTCCAAGGCTTTTGACAATAGGAAAGCATCGCATATCCACCACCAAGTTGTTGTAACCAAAGGTCGTGCCACGTTCACAAATAAAGAGGTCTTGATTACCTGTGGCGAAGACTTTTTCCGCACAGAATTGTGTTTCTTGTGGGGATAAAAACTGCCCTTTCTTAATGTTGATGCGTTTGCCTGTTTCCCCTGCGGCAACAAGCAAATCCGTTTGGCGACATAAAAACGCAGGAATCTGTAAGAAGTCAACGACTTCGGCGGCTAAAATGGCTTGTTCAGGGCTGTGAACATCCGTGCAAATCGGTACACCCACTTCGTCTTTAATGGCTTTTAGAATGTCTAAACCTTCACGAACGCCGTAGCCTCGATACGAACTATTAGAGGTACGATTGGCTTTGTCATAAGAACTTTTAAAGTAAAAGTCTACTTCGTTGCCATAGCTTGCCATAATAGTTTTTAGCCGTTTGGCAACATTAAGGTTCATTTCGCCGTTTTCGCCTTCTAAAATACAAGGGCCTGCAATCACGGTAAAGGGTTTAGGTGAACTCATGGGGAATTGTCCTTCTCGGGTGTTTGACTCACAAATTCAGTCTAGCGTAAACGCACTGTTTCTTCAAGTACAGTTTTTAGAAGGGCTTTTTATACGGATGAAATCTTATAGTGTTCGATAGGAAGTGATACCATTTCTTAGTTTAAATAGCGTCTGGCGTCTTCGTAGTCGCTCGGGTTCTCGATGTGCTTATGGTCGTCTCTGTACACCTCACACATCCGCAAGTCTAGGCTCCTAGAATACACCTATACGCTATTCAATCTAAGAAATGGTATGATGAAAAAAAAGAGCGATAGACATAACGTCAATATCGCTCATACCTATGTATTCCCCCTGTATAAAATTGGGTTAGACGGAAAAGGGTGGGGAGGTGGGTTATGTTTTGGTCGTGTCTAGTGTTTTAAAGAATTAAGCAGACGTTAGACTATTCTAGGAGCCTATATTTTTTGTACAAGCGTGTAGAGTGACCTACACAACCAAACAAAAAATCGTAGCGACAACGAAGAGACAACGTATGGTTGAGTATTTAAAATACTATATCTGGTCAATTGGATTGGGTTTGCCGTGGGTAAGGGGCTTGTAATTGTTTATTACATCTTACATAAGCATTAAGTATTTCTTAAGAATTGTTGTGCGTTCTTGTAACAAAATGTATCAAAACTGCAATTTAACTCTGCTTGAAACTTACCTCCTTATATAGCCGAGTTTAGAGTTTTCTGAACAACAGGCTATTCTGGGAGCCTAGATTATTTGGTGAGGGCGTTTAGACAGACCTACATAACAGAACAAAATAATCGTAGCGACAACGTATAGACAAGTACAGGAAATTATCAATTCGGCTATACAAAGACAACCATAAGTTGACGCTATCATTTTAAATGTGTCTGATTTATAATTATACTTTAAGAATAGTCTTACACAATTACACTCGAAACTTCTTAAAAAATAAGGGTTCTCTTCATGAATGCGTCTTCAACACATGACAATAGAGCTTGGCTGGTACTGGAAAACGGTACTATTTATGAAGGAAGCTCTATCGGTAAACGAGGTGAAAGCTTCGGCGAACTCGTCTTCAACACCGCTTGCACGGGCTATCAAGAGATTTTGACGGATCCCAGCTATAAAGGGCAAGTCGTGATGATGACGTCCCCTGAAATGGGCAATACAGGCATCAATACTGAAGATATGGAATCCACCGCCATGCACGCCAGTGGCTTTGTGGTGCGTCGTTTGAGCAAGGTAACGTCCAACTGGCGAGCCGCTGGATGCCTCGACACCGCTTTAAAATACGCAGGTATTGTAGGCATTGAAGGAGTCGACACGCGAGCCATTACCCGTTCCGTTCGTAGTGAAGGGGCATTGAAATGTGGTATCACCACGAATGCTCACCGTTTGCAGGAGTTTTTAGAAGAGGTCAAAGCTCAGCCAAGCTTAGACGACCAAGACTTGGTCTTTCAAGTCTGCACGCCTAAAGCGTATACCTTAAAAGGCACGCAGGTAGACGGGCATTTATACGCCTTGAACCGTTTGGTGGCAGTGGATTACGGCATTAAACAAAACATTTTACGGCAATTGCAAAAACTGGTGGCTGAAATTGTGGTATTACCTGCCACCGCTACTTATGAAGAGGTTTTGGCTTACACGCCAGACGCCGTCTTTTTGTCGAACGGACCAGGAGATCCCCGTCGCTTAGGGGGAGCCGTCACACTGGCGAAACGTTGTATCGACAACGGCTTGCCGATTTTCGGCATTTGCTTAGGGCATCAGATTTTAAGTTTGGCGTTAGGACTTTCGGCTGAAAAAATGCCCTTTGGGCATCACGGAGGTAATCACCCTGTGAAAGACGTTGAATTAGGCGTGATTTACATCACCAGTCAAAACCACAGCTACGGCGTCTGCCCCCCCACCGATGCTCACTTGGCTCAAGAGATTCTCATCACCCACGTCAATCTAAACGACGGCACGGTTGAAGGCATGCGTCACCAGCATTTGCCTGTCATGAGTGTACAGTTTCACCCTGAAGCGTCGCCTGGTCCTGAAGAAGCCAGCGTGATTTTTCATCAATTTGTGGAAGCATGTGCCAACGCTCAAGTGAAGACGGCTCCTGCTGAAATTGTGGTATCGTAAGCGATGACGCAGATCGGCTATACGATTCTCGTGGTGGAATCCGTGCAAGAAAGCCTCCCGTTTTGGACGAAAGGCTTAGGCTTTGTTCTTGAAAAGCCCAGTGATGTGGCTGGCTATCAAACCCTCGTTTCTTCAACAGGTCAGACCTTCGCCTTGGTAGAAGCTAGCGTTTTAGAAGCTCATACAGGTGTGGCGGTCGCCTTGCCGTCTAAGGAAATCGGGCAATGGCAGAATCCGCTTTTTTTCAGTGTGGAAGTCGATGATTTAGACAGCGTGCTTGAACGGCTCAAGCCGTTTGAAGTCCATCTACTAAAAGCCCCCAGCCTCATGCCGTGGGGAGCCACCGTCGTTTTTGTGCAGGATTCTCAAAGTGGATTGTGTTTTGAATTATCCCAATTAAAAGCCTATACCATTTCTTAGATTAAATAGCGTATAGGTGGATTCTAGGAGCCTAGACTCGCAGATGTGTGAGGTGTACACAAACGTACATAAGCACATCGAGAATCGTAGCGACAACGAAGACGCCAGACGCTATTTAATCTAAGAAATGGTATTACTCTTGAGCAGAACTAGTCGGCCCCGTCGAGAGTTGAAGTAGTTCTTTCACCATGCGAAAATTGATGAGCTTGGCTTGAAAGAGGCTCGCCACAGCTTGCACCTGCTCAGGATTCCCCTCACATTTGGCGGACAAACGAAAGAACTCTTCCATACTATAGTTAATGGCTTGCGTGGGAGCCACTTCGGGTGTTGAAGACGTTTGAGCGTTCATCATAAAGATCTTTCACCTTTTAAGATTGTTCGTATGATTAGTATAACGCTTTTCAGAAAGACTTGACACAAAAAAGCCCCTTCCTACACCCATTAAAGGAAGCGTGTGCTGCTGTGTTTCCACCCTGACACGGTTCGCACCAATGAATGTTGTAAGTTGGGGTTCCCCCATTGTAAGACGCCCATGCTTTTTTTGCAAGCCAGCGACAAAAATAATGCAAAGTCTTTAAATGGTATTACTCTAAATCGAGCAGTTGGCATTTAAATCAGGCAAGGGTTTGGCAAGTTCCGCATCGAACGGGGCTTGGGTGAGCATCGTATCAATGTAGCCTCCACCGAGCAGTTCTCTAAAGTCGGCGTCATAAATGGCAGCAATCTGCCCTGGTGTCACCGCCTGCTGCGGTTTCGCCAGTTCCACCAAGTAATCTTCACCCAACGTCCCTCTCGTATCCTGCACCAAACGACCGAGTGTGGGTTCCCCTGCATAACGCACCTTGATCTTAAGTTCCTGCAAGCTCGTTTCAGACGGTTCATGCAACCAGTTCATGCGTTTAACTTTGAAATGAAGCGTTTCCAAATGCGTTTTGGCTCCCACAAAAACGGTGTTGCTCTTGGCGTCCGTTTTAATGACGTAAAGGGGATGCTCGTACGCCACGCCCAAGCCTTTGCGTTGCCCTCGGGTGTAAAGCCAATGTCCGTCATGCTCACCGACGACTTTGCCCGATTCAATCTCGATAATCTCGCCTTTTTTCACACCCAAAACGCCCTTGAGATAATTCGCTTGACCGTCCAACACAAAGCACACATCGACGCTTTCTTTGTAAGATTGTTGGATAATCCCACGTTCACGGGCGTATGCCAGCACATCTTCTTTTTGCCACAAGCCTAAGGGGAAGAGGGCGTGTTGCAAGTCTTTGGGGAAGACTCGAGCCAGCATGTAGGTTTGATCCTTGCGTTCGTCGACGGCTCGGTGGATGTGGAAATCGCCGTCTGCTCCTTGGGGGCGAAGCAGGCTCAAATAATGCCCTGTGGCGACATACTCGCAATCGAGCGATTCACGAGCATAATCGACCAAGCGTTCCCACTTGACGTAACGGTTACATTCCACGCACGGATTTGGCGTAATGCCTGCTTGATAGCTTTTTTCGTAATAGTCCATCACATAGTGATGAAACTCGGCTCGCAGGTCGACGGTGTCGAAGTCACATCCGAGTTCTTCGCAGACCCTGCCTGCATTCACGAGGGCATCATTACAGCAAGTCCCTGGACCGTTGAGCGTCCAAGCGGTGAGTCCTACGACGTCATGCCCCATTTCTTTGAGCATATACGCAATGGCGGAAGAGTCGACCCCGCCAGACATGCCCACGGCAATACGACTGGGCTTTTCAGGCAACCAGTTGAGGTGATTTTGGGCATAGGGGGTAAATGGCATAGGGCATCACTTTTTTGTTGGGATTGATGTTATTAGTAAAGCACAAAAACACTCTTTAACCAAGACAGTATAGTTTACCAAGCCCAAAATGTTATACGAGATATAATTCAAGAACCATGACACCCC
>JAJTHC010000044.1 GCA_021299615.1 Vampirovibrionales bacterium | reverse complement strand
CTGTTCACGAAACGAACAGTTTTGCGGGGAGTGATTCACGCCTCGATATAGAAAGATGAGTTAAAAGCTAGAATAGAACAAACTATTAACTTTTAAACAGTAATGGAGAGTTTGATCCTGGCTCAGGACGAACGCTGGCGGAATGCTTAATACATGCAAGTCGAACGATGAGGCTCTTTCGGGGGTACATCAGTGGCGGACGGGTGAGTAACGCGTTGGTAATCTACCTTACACTGGGGGATAACATCTGGAAACGGGTGCTAATACCGCATATGTGCAAAGCTGGGATGTTTTGTACGAAAGATTTATTGGTGTAAGATGAGCCTGCGTATGATTAGCTAGATGGTGGGGTAACGGCCTACCATGGCGATGATCATTAGTTGGTCTGAGAGGATGGCCAGCCACAGTGGGACTGAGACACGGCCCACACTCCTACGGGAGGCAGCAGTAGGGAATATTGCGCAATGGACGAAAGTCTGACGCAGCAATTCCGCGTGAAGGATGAAGCCTTTAGGGGTGTAAACTTCTGTCAATAGGGAAGAATTAGACGGTACCTATAGAGGAAGCACCGGCTAACTACGTGCCAGCAGCCGCGGTAATACGTAGGGTGCGAGCGTTGTCCGGAATTATTGGGCGTAAAGCGTCCGTAGGCGGTTAAGTAAGTCTAATGTAAAAGGCATCTGCTCAACAGATGTTGTGTATTGGAAACTACTTGACTAGAGTATGGTAGAGGTTGCTGGAATTCCAGGAGTAGCGGTGAAATGCGTAGATATCTGGAGGAACACCGGTGGCGAAAGCGGGCAACTGGACCATAACTGACGCTAATGGACGAAAGCTAGGGTAGCGAAAGGGATTAGATACCCCTGTAGTCCTAGCCGTAAACGATGAACACTAGGTGTTGGGTGAATCGACCCATTCAGTGCCGCAGCTAACGCGCTAAGTGTTCCGCCTGGGGAGTACGGCCGCAAGGTTGAAACTCAAAGGAATTGACGGGGACCCGCACAAGCGGTGGAACATGTGGTTTAATTCGATGCAACGCGAAGAACCTTACCTGGGCTTGACATCTACTGAATCATGGCGAAAGTCGTGAGTGCCTTTCGGGGAGCAGTAAGACAGGTGGTGCACGGTTGTCGTCAGCTCGTGTCGTGAGATGTTGGGTTAAGTCCCGCAACGAGCGCAACCCACGTCGTATGTTGTTACAGGCCTTCGGGTGCTGAACCCTCATGCGAGACTGCCGGTGACAAGCCGGAGGAAGGTGTGGATGACGTCAAATCATCATGCCCCTTATGTCCAGGGCTACACACGTGTTACAATGGGACGGTACAGCAAGCAGCTTGCACGCGAGTGTTGGCAAATCTATAAAACCGCCCTCAGTTCGGATCGTACTCTGCAACTCGAGTACGTGAAGTTGGAATCGCTAGTAAACGCAGATCAGCACGCTGCGTTGAATACGTTCCCGGGTCTTGTACACACCGCCCGTCACACCACGAAAGAAGGTTATGCCCGAAGTTGTTGAGCCAACCCGTAAGGGAGGCAGGCACCTAAGGTAGAGCTTTTGATTGGGGTGAAGTCGTAACAAGGTAGCCGTACCGGAAGGTGCGGCTGGATCACCTCCTTTCTAAGGAGATCATGTTAATAGTTGCTTCGGCAAGGTATTAGCGGATTTCTCAGGTCGTCGTTGTTGAGCTCTTGCGAGTTCATGGTTACTTATACTAAGTCAGAACAATGTTAAGTAATTGGGACGGTTTTGGTGAACAGTTTTGTTGGATTTGATGATTTCGAGAATATTTTCTTTTAAGTTTTAAGATTTCTTTTTATTGAGTTACCAATGAATAATTGGTTGATTGGTACATTGACAACTGCATAGCGTTAGAAAGCAAATTACATTTAATGTTAAGGTTGGATTTCTGTTTACAGGGATCTAATTGAGATGTTAAATGTCATTCAAATAAAAAATAACTAGGTAATGCAAATTACGAGAACTTCTTTCGAGGGAGTTTTCGTGGGAAGCGACTAAGGTCGTTTCCGAATCTAAGTTAGATCACAATCTAGCTTGGTTAATTGCGTTCTAGAGTAGTCGAAAAAGAAACGATTATAATACATTATCTGCATGGATAAGAATTAATGTTTTTAAATTTGAAATTATACTTAAGTAGAAGCTTAAATAAGATTTCAACCCTTCCTCTGAATCGAGTATTGTTAAAATGCTTGTGAAAAGGGAAGGTTTTCTACGAGATAGCTTTTATAGAGTCGAGGCGATTTTTTTGTGAAGGCATGCGTGTACATAGACGTACATAAATGTCTGAACAAAAAATAAACAAAGAGTCTATGAAAGATAGCCGTAGAAAAAGGTAAAGCTACAAAGGGCGTACGGTGGATGCCTAGGCATAAGCAGCCGATGAAGGACGTGGAAAACTGCGAAAAGTGACGGGGAGCTGTACCAAGCCCTGATCCGTCAGTGTCCGAATGGGGAAACCCAATGGCCTTAATAGGCCATTACCCCCACATGAATAAAATAGTGTGGGCGGAGGTAAGCCAGGGAACTGAAACATCTTAGTACCTGGAGGAAAATAAAGTAAATCAACGATTCTCTTAGTAGCGGCGAGCGAACGGGGAAGAGCCTAAACCTTGTATATGTGAGAGCCTTGAAGCGTTGTATATAAGGGGTTGTGGGATATTTTGTAAGGTTGTTCAAGCGGCCTTGTTCAGTAAGAAATTAATTTGGTAGTCTAAGAGGGCTGGAAAGCCTCATCATAGAGCGTGATAGTCGCGTGGATTAAACTGGATTAACTGAATATGAATACTCCCGAGTAGTACGGTACACGAGAAATTCCGTATGAATCTGCCAGGACCATCTGGTAAGGCTAAATACTGCTTATGACCGATAGTGAACCAGTACGGTGACGGAAAGGTGAAAAGAACGGTGTGAAGCCGAGTGAAATAGACACTGAAACCGTATGCCTACAAGCAGTCAGAGCACTCTTAATAGTGTGATGGCGTGCCTGTTGAAGAATGAGCCGGCGAGTTAACGTGACAAGCAAGGTTAAGCTGTTAAAAGGCGGAGCCGTAGGTAACCCGAGTCCTAACTGGGCGTATAGTTTGTTGTGTTAGACCCGAACCCGTGTGATCTAACCATGGTCAGGATGAAGCGTAAGTAACATTACGTGGAGGTCCGAACCCTCGAATGTTGAAAAATTCTGGGATGAGCTGTGGTTAGGGGTGAAATGCCAATCGAACACGGAGCTAGCTGGTTCTCCCCGAAATGCATTGAGGTGCAGCGTCGGGCGTATCGTAATGGGGGTAGAGCACTAATTCGGTGCGGGCCTCATCCCGAGGTACCAAATCGAGATAAACTCCGAATACCATTACAGTGATACCCGGCAGTGAGACTGCGAGTGATAAGATCCGTAGTCAAGAGGGAAACAGCCCAGACCATCTGCTAAGGTCCCAAATCAACACTAAGTGATAAACGAGGTGTCATTTCCCAGACAACCAGTAGGTTGGCTTAGAAGCAGCCATCCTTTAAAGAGTGCGTAATAGCTCACTGGTCAAGAGATGATGCGCGGAAAATTTACGGGGCTAAGTGTTGAACCGAAGCAATGGCAGAGATTTTATATTTCTGGGTAGGGGAGCGTTGTGTTGTAGGTTGAAGCCGTAGCGTAAGCAGCGGTGGACGACTCACAAGTGAGAATGTCGGCTTGAGTAGTGAAAACATTGGTGAGAATCCAATGCGCCGAAAACCCAAGGATTCCAACGGCAGGCTCGTCCGCGTTGGGTTAGTCGGGACCTAAGGCGAGGCCGAAAGGCGTAGTCGATGGCAAGCAGGTTGATATTCCTGCACTTGGTTTTGAATGTTTGAGCAGCGGAATGACGCAGAAGGCTAGGTCAGCCCACGATTGGTAGTGTGGGTGTAAGTATGTAGGTAGAGGTGATAGGCAAATCCGTCATCTTGATCATCTGAGGTACGATGCGTAGGTTCTTAGGAACCGAATTGATTGATGCCCTGCTGCCAAGAAAAGTTTCGCCTGTTAGTTCAGAGTCAACCCGTACCGTAAACCGCCACAGGTGGGTAGGTAGAGAATACTAAGGCGCGCGAGATAACTCTCCTTAAGGAACTCGGCAAAATAGCCTCGTACCTTCGGAAGAAGAGGTGCCCTGCACGTGTGAAGCTTGTACAAGTGGAGCATGAGAGGGTTGCAGTGAAATGTCCCAGGCGACTGTTTACCAAAAACACAGGTCTCTGCGAAGTCGAAAGACGACGTATAGGGGCTGACGCCTGCCCAGTGTCGGAAGGTTACGGAGAGAGGTTAGCCGCAAGGCGAAGCTTTGACCCTAAGCCCCGATGAACGGCGGCCGTAACTATAACGGTCCTAAGGTAGCGAAATTCCTTGTCAGGTAAGTTCTGACCCGCACGAATGGCGTAACGATCTGGGAGCTGTCTCAAGGAGAGACTCGACGAAATAGGAATGGCTGTGAAGATACGGCCTACGCATGCCAGGACAGAAAGACCCTATTGAGCTTTACTCTAACTTGCCATTGACGTTTGGTTGTAGATGCGCAGGATAGGTGGGAGACGTTGATCCATGTATTTCGGTATATGGGGAGTCGTTGTTGAGATACCACCCTTCTACAACTGGACGTCTAACACAACTCCCTGAATCGGGAGTGTGGACAGTGTCAGGCGGGGAGTTTGACTGGGGCGGTCGCCTCCTAAAAAGTAACGGAGGCGTTCAAAGGTTCCCTCAGTCCGAATGGAAATCGGACGGAGAGTGCAAAGGCATAAGGGAGCTTGACTGCGAGACAAACAGGTCGAGCAGGGTGGAAACACGGACTTAGTGATCCTGCGGTGGAGAATGGAATCGCCGTGGCTCAACGGATAAAAGTTACCATAGGGATAACAGGCTGATCTTCCCCAAGAGTCCATATCGACGGGAAGGTTTGGCACCTCGATGTCGGCTCGTCGCATCCTGGAGCGGTAGTACGTTCCAAGGGTTGGGCTGTTCGCCCATTAAAGCGGTACGTGAGCTGGGTTCAGAACGTCGTGAGACAGTTCGGTCCATATCCGGCAAGTGCGAAAGAGATTTGAGTGGCGCCTTCCTTAGTACGAGAGGACCGGGAAGGGTGGACCAACGGTGTATCGGTTATGCTGCCAAGCGTAAACGCCGAGTAGCTGCGTCCGTAGTGGATAAGTGCTGAAGGCATCTAAGTACGAAGCCCACCACAAGATGAGATCTCTCACTTTGGTTGCTTTTAGGTACGAATGTCGTGACTGTTCAAGGAAAGTCAAGGAAGTCAAGGGCGTGTAGACAAACTACACAACCGCAGACTTTTGAAGACTTGACACCGAACAGGTGCGAGAGTCGTATTTAAAAGCAGCCAAAGGTAAGTCCCCTCGAAGATAACGAGGTAGATAGGTCACAGATAGAAGTTTGGCAACAAACGGAGTCGAGTGATACTAATCGGACGAGGGCTTTTCCTTAATAAGAAAAGCAACAATTCTTAATTCATGAAGATAATTAGTGTTTGATATTTGAGCCGTTTTCTAATGTTCTGTGCAGTTGTCAGTATGCAAATCATACGAAATCATTGTTAGGTGATTCAGCCTCAGGATCCCACCCGTTCCCATCCCGAACACGGCCGTAAAGACTGCAGGCAGCGACAATACTCG
>JAJTHC010000273.1 GCA_021299615.1 Vampirovibrionales bacterium | reverse complement strand
CTTGAATGTGTACGACATTACGCTGGCGGAAGCTGTGGCGTTTTACGAAAAGAGCGGTAAAAAAGCCTTAGATTTGGGCGAATACAAGAAAAAGTCCATTACCGTCAATAAAGGGCGTTATGGATATTACTTGACCTATAAGCGTCAAAAATATGCGTTACCTAAGGGTACAGAACCTGAAAGCGTGACGCTTGAGCAAGCGATTGCGATTATCGACAGCAAAGCGTCGGATGCGAGCGTGGCTAAAACGCCAGCCAAGAAAACGGCGAAAAAAGCCCCTGCCAAACCCAAGACGCCTCGCAGTAAAAAGACAGTATAGTGTTTTAAAGAGTTTTCCGTACTTAGGCTAGACGAGGAGCCTAGATTATGTTGTGAAGAAGTGTAGATAGACCTACATGACTGAACAAAATAATCGTAGCGACAACGAAGAGACCATAGACCGTTTTATATAGCGGATACTATGCTATCTTAACAAGCCTAAAGCTTCTTCAAGCAACGCCTTGTTTTGTTGAATCATCTTGGTGCTGATGCTCATCAAGTTCTTCGCCTGCTGGAGGTTGTCCACCTGATCCTTCAACGACACATTCGACAATTCCACCAATCCACTGCGGATTTCTCCCGTGCCTTCAATGGGTTCACCACTCATTTCAGACGGTAGAAACTCCAACATACCCACTTGGCTCAAGCCCGAAGGGTTGGGAAAATTGCTCAACGCAATTTTGTACAAGGGAACCGTTTCCTTGCCTTCTTTCGCCACGCCCACGACGGTGCCGTCACTGCGGATTTTATACTCGTCGTATTTCCCAAAAAACTTACCATTGGTCGGGTCCACCCACATCGCAATTTCTGTGGTGGGAATATGCCCCGTACCGCCTCGGGCTTGGTTGGGGTTTAAGGTGACATCCGCCTTGCCATTGGTGGAATCCATGGTGTTCAGGGGCTTTCCGCTTTCATCCAGCAAAAAGCCTTGCACCGTATTGCCTGCTTCATTCACCAGCACGCCTTCACCATTAAACTTAAAATCGCCTGTTCTCGTAAAACGTAGTTCGCCTTCTTTATTGCGAACGCTAAACCATCCACTGCCTTCAATCATCAAGTTCGTCGGGCCTTTTCCAGGGTGAGACTTGCCTTGTTCGTTACGATAGCTCACTTCATCCGCACGCACGCCATAAATAAAGTCTTCAAAACGCACGTTTTCTTGACGATACCCCGGTGTATAGATGTTGCCCAAATTGGTGGACGTCGCTTCCATCCACGCACGAGCGGCTCGGTTATTGTTGACCGCCATAATATAAGGATCAAACATCGTGATGTTTCCTTTCAATACGTTGTGATTGCTTGAATTTCGGACGCTTAAGAACGCTCCTAAAACCTTACCCTTTACTTAGCGGGCTTTTGTTTCTTAGATTGAGATTTAGCCTTCTTTTTTTCCGCTAATTCTTGGTAATGTTGAATGGTTTCTAAGACTTTATGCGGTTTAATTAGAACAGGTTCGCTTTCAACCGTAAGGCTTGTCACGGGCAACTTACGTGCTTGCAAAGATTCCTGCAAAGCTTTCAATTGTTGATGCACCTGCTTAATTTTGTCAGGGTTCACTTCTTTCACCAAGAACGTGGCACTAACGCCGTCTTTTTTAAGGCTAAGTACGACGCTGGTTTCATCGTCGACATCCACACGGAAGGGCTTGCCTTGTTTATGGGCTTCTTCCATTTGAGCCTGTAAAAACTTTAAGAATTCCATGCGTTCTGTGGCGGTGGGGGCCTTGCCCTTGCCTGTTTCGTTAAGGGCTTCTTCGGCAAAAGGTTTTTGCGATGTGCCTGAAAGCGAACGACCGTCTTCAAGCCCAGCAGGTTTTTTGGCTCCATGAGCCACCTGCTGAGGGAATTGTTGCACCCATTGTTGCACCCAAATCTGTTGTTGAGGCGTCAAAAAGTCCAAATCCGCAGGAGGCGTCAATCGAGGGGCTGGCGTGCCTTCAACCGCTTTAGTTTCTTGAATCTCTTGTAAGGATTTAACCGCTTTCACCGTATTTTCAAAGGTGGTTTTATTTTTAGCGGTAGCGGATGCTTCAATATTTTCAGCCGTCGCTTTGGCGATGACGGCTTTTGTTTTTGAAGTTTTGCTTTTTAATTTTGACTTACTGGGTGACGCTTTTTGGACGTCCGCATTTTGCGTCGTTTTACTCAACACTTCACCTTGTGCATCCGTGGCGATTTGCCAAGTATCGTAATCTTCAATAAAGGCACTTAGATTTTGAAGCATCAATAGATTCATAAAGGATTCCCCTCCGTGCTGGCTGGCTTGCAAGGACGCCTTGCCTTGTGGTGCGTAAGACAGCATGGCTAAGTTGGCTAGATTGAAGTTCATATAAATGTCCTTGATAAAATAGGCTTTCCTAATTTAGGAAAAATACATAGGAGACGTATAGTTGTCTTAATCGTCTTCGCCCAATTCAATGGCTTCTTGAGCCGACTCCACCATTTGTCTGAAATAGCGTTGGCTGGCAACTTCGTCTAACATCTTCATTTCTGCCTGCTTTTCTTCTTCCAGCCACTCTTCTTTTGCCCGTTCCTTATGCTTTTCAAGGGCTTCAAGCTCCTGCCGACAAATGGCTAGCTTCTCTTCTTCTTCCTTCAAAAGTCGGTTGGCTTCATCGAGTTCCGTCTTAATTTCTACAATCTGTTCCGCATAACGCACCAACAATTTGTCGATCGTGTCTAACATCATGGGGTTGATCGTCTTTCGCTGATGCCTGACGTCTTCACGTTCTGCGATTTTGGCATCCATGCGAACTTGCACTTTCCGCACCGCATTTTGAGCCTCATTCACGACTTGCTCTTGTTCTTTTTTCTTGCGTTCACGCATATTATAGATGTTTTGCAGGCGGTATCTGAAAGGCATTCGTTAATTCTTTCACGAGTTGAAGCAGTAAATCGGCTTCTCCCATATTACCTGATTTCAGCACCCAATAGCGAGAATCTCCATCATTTTCAATCGCCTGCCATAGCGAGCAGGTTCGGCTTAAGGCGTTTACCCACTTGAGTTGGCTCACACCTGCTTGAGCCAACACCGCTTCAGCCGTTTCGCCTCCGCATAAAAGCGTGATAGTGGTAGGTGCTTCAAGTAATGGAGCCACTGCTTCTTTAAGGCGTTCGTGCCAATCGGTGAGCGTTCCCCAGCTAGCGGTGTCGAGTACTTTGATTTCGGGGTGATGTGCTTGTAGCATTTCGACTTGTTGGATCGTGGT
>JAJTHC010000143.1 GCA_021299615.1 Vampirovibrionales bacterium | reverse complement strand
CGTTTAAGGCTCTTAGGGCGAGATAGAGGCTGTCGGTGCCGTTAGCAACCCCGATGCCAAAGCCCGATTCGGTGCGTTCAGCGAGTTCAGCTTCAAGAGCTTTGACGTTGTCGCCCAAAATGTAGATGCCTGACCGCATGACGGTTAATGCGGCTGCTTCAAACTCGGCTTGCAAGGCGGTGTATTGGCGATCCAACCGCATAATGGGGACGTTCAAAGAGGTGGGGGCATTGGACATGATGAGGACTCTTATTTTGACGATATGGTTCTATTGTACAAATGAAACGTCGAAAATAAAAGCCTTTTGCATCGATATTTAGGCTTTCTTTACACCTTCTTTATAGGGGCTGTCTTCAAAAGAAGGAAGCCTCATGGCGAACGTATAGTATCCGTTATATAAAACGGTCTATGGTCTCTTCGTTGTCGCTATTATTTTTTGCTTGGTTTTGTACGTCTATATATAGAAAGCTCTCCAAAAGGAGCATCGTCATTGCTTCGTTGCACTCGCAATGACGGTGTTTTTAGACTTTCGCAGAGCTTTCTGCAGTTTAAGAACTTTTAGCACTGGATTTGGCAGTTGATTTGGATTTCACCACCACCCAGCTACTGTCGCCATATCTGTCGACCGTTCGGATCTCAGCGTCATAATCGTCTTTACGCTTGTATACTTTACGTTTCTTTGATTTCTTTACGCTTCTTTCATCTTCGTCGTCATCTTTATAGCGATCCAATTTGCGTTCGAGTTGAGCAATACGATCTTTGAGACTTTTAATACGATATTCGTCCTTAATATCATCCACCTTATTGGCTTGAGCATACTTAAACATGCGTTCTTCTCTCGCCCCTTGCTGGTTATTTGTAATCAAGCCAATCACAGAAGGTACGATAGTGCCAAGCAAGTTACCGAAAAAGCCACGTTCGTCTTTTTTATCAAGCAATTTTAATTGACGCTCTTGAAGACCTAAGTCACGAACACTCTCACGATCGGCAAATGCCAATTGACGCTGTTCGCTTTTATTTTGAAAGCCTAGCTGACGTGTTTCGCTTCTGTCTTGAAATGCCAATTGTTGCTGAAACTGTTGCAATCCAATACGAGCCAAAGGCACTTCATTTTTCGCTTGTTGCAAACGAGCACGATCGTCATAACCATAGGTCGACAAATCGGCATAAGGGTTTAAATAGGATGTGGTGTCATAAGAAGCACTGGCATACGGATTTTGTTGAAGGTAAGGATTGCGTAAAGAGGCTAAAGCCAAGCTGTTAGAATCAATGCTGGTACCATTGGCAAAGTAGTTTGGTCCAAGAAAGTTTTGATTCACGGCAATATCTTGTGGCGATAAAGGGGTAGAAGAGGTACCATAAGGTAATGTTAAAGAAGGAAAAGCAGACATACAAAAGTACTCCTAAAGGTCAGAGGGTGGGTGTGGGTTACATAGGGTAGGGATTCGTGAGGGTCAAAATAAAAAGTGGGGATCTAGAGAGAGAAAGAGAATCTTAATCTTATATTTATATAAAAACAATAATAGAAAAACTTTGTGCTAGTGCTATAATAAAGCTATATTTGGATGTGCCAAATTGAAACATTTCTTTACAATTCGAATTGTATACTAAGGTTTTTTACCCCATGCCTCGACTCTCTCCCTCAAAAGCCTTGACCTTTTTTAAAGAAGCCTATAGCCAAGGCGTCTTTGGGCATGCCTACTTGCTCACGGGGCAAGACACTCAATACCAGTACGACATCGCCATGCACCTCGCTCAACTACTAAATTGCGAAGCCCCCTCCACCGACGAAACAGGATCGCCTGCCCCTTGCGAAAGCTGTCGTGCCTGCAAGTGGATTAGTAGTGTCTCGCACCCCATTGTTAAAGTAATGAGCCGTTTGACCTTTGAAGATGATGAATCCTATGCGTCTAAACCCAAAGCCAGCCGAGACAAAGATCGTACGCAAATCGCCACCGCTCAAGTCAAAAGCCTGCAAAGCTACTTGTCTCGTCAAGCAGGAGCCAATGAGCATCGGGTGATTATTTTTACTGACGTGGAAAAAGTCAAAACGTCTGAAAGCCCCCAAACATCGAGTCCAGCAGGGGGTTATCCCCTACCGTTTGAATGGCTGAATGAGCCTAAAAATAAGGCGTTTACCTTGACTTGGCAACCCCTGACGCAAGGCGTGTTTAATGAAGCATCTGCCAACCGATTCCTAAAAAGCTTGGAAGAACCGAACCCTCGCACGCACTATTTCTTCCTGACACGCAATGCCGAAAGCCTGTTGCCTACGATTGTGTCTCGATGCCAAACGATCTATGTGCCGAGCATCACAGGAGACGCCAAAGCTGCTCCAGTCTTGCCTGATGCCTTAGGTCAATGGATACACAATGCCTTTTACAACCGTAACCCCCTTGAGGTTCAGCCTTTGTCTCAAGAGCTTGAAGCCTTGCTTAAAGAAAGCGGCATGGTGCCGTTGCAGGCGTGCCGACTGCTTCAGCAAGTTTTGCAAGCCCCTGCTTATAAGGACGATACCCACCGCTATGTACGTTGGCAACAGGCATTGGCGAAAATGGAACGATATTTGAAGCAATCTTGCAATCCTGCCAATACAATGTGGGGGCTAGTAGACGCCGTTGTTGGACGGTGATACCATTTAAACGATTGAATAGCGTATAGGTGGATTCTAGGAGCCTAGACTCGCAGATGGGCGAGGTGTACACAAACGTACATAAGCACATCGAGAATCGTAGCGACAACGAAGACGCCAGACGCTATTTAATCGTTT
>JAJTHC010000214.1 GCA_021299615.1 Vampirovibrionales bacterium | reverse complement strand
CAAATGCAGAAATCCAAGCACCCTCACTCTAAACAGGAAGCGTCTCAAGAACTGGGCATTAAAACCATAGCTCCCCAAACTGCTGTTGGAAAAATAGGGGTGAAAGCAGGACAATCAGGTGCCTTACTCACTGCTTTAGCGGGTGTTAGTGGGGGTATCGCCATGGGCTTTCCCTTGATGTCGATTGGGGAAACGATCAATTTAGGATCTGCTCCTATTATTCAAACGCCCATCGGCACAGGCTTATTTGGTATCGGGCTAGGATCTGTTTTTGCGACACTGGCTCAAGAAGACGACCACACCTTAAGGCTGGATGCTCAACGCTTAAAAGGCATGACCCTGCCTCAAAAAGGGAAGCATATTCTTCAAAATATCGGCAAAACACTCAAGGCGTCTTTTCAAGACGGCTTAATGCTCCCCAAGCAAATGATCGCTTTGTTTGGTAAAGACAAATTACACGCTCAACGCTTTTTTCAAGATGCCCTCTTTTCACTCGCTTCACGTAAAGTGGCATTAGAACAACATTTACAAGCAGACGGTTCTTTTCATTACGCCATGAAGAACGTCCCGACGAAAAGCTATCTCATGTCGTTTGCGTCGCTGATGCTCATGCTGGGTGGAGCAAGCGTTGTGGCGTCTGAACTGTTGTTGCCGAAACAAAAAGCCTTGCATAAAAAAGTCTTGCAATTTGAAGAAGCGGGCTTCTTGGCGGACAACATCGGGATGACTCGTTTTGGTTTAGACAAATACACCCAAAGCACAGGTTTGGCTGGAAAAACCCGAGGCGTGGGCTATGCCACAGGGGGCGTGGTCAATGCCGTAAGCCAGTTTATGAGCTTGGATGAAACCTACGGTCGTGCGACGCAATGGATTGGCATAGCTATAGTATTCCTAGGCTTTGGATTTGATCGTTATGGCATGCTACAAAAAGCGTTAAAATCACGCACGCACGGCACGGAACTCACCAAGCTGGTGCAGAGCCTTCATTTGGATTTGCGAGATGTGATGAATCCTGCGGAAATCAAGACGACTTTAGCAGGTTTCAAAAAAGGGGAACTCCCTGACACTAATGTTCTAATGGGGCTTAAACAACAGTTTGAAAAGGCAACAAAGCAGGGTAAAGGCTTTGACGTCAACCAACTTGACGAACGATTCAAAAAAGCCGTGACGCATCAACAGGCGATCGTACCTGAACAGATCGCAAGCGAAAGAAGCCAATTGTTGAAAGACTCGAAGGCGTCTTTTGCGATACCCTGATTTTTATCTGCAAGCTTTCTTAAAAAGTGCTATAATGGCGAAAAGAGTTAAGAAAGAAAGAGGTTCTTATAATGAAACTCGTATTCAATGCGTTAGCCCTTCTGACTGTTTCGATCGCCCTGTTCAACTTCGGCGGATGCATCGATTCCCCCCCCACCGAACATACCGATTCCGTCACTCGCCCTGGTGAAGAAAAAATCACCTTCGCCAAGAACGTTGCTCCTGCGGAAGCCTTAAGCCTCATGCCTTTTTTGAGCGAAAGTCCCTTACTCCTAATAGTGAGTGCGGACTTGTGTGCGGAATGTCAAGCCTTAAAGCCTGTTTTAGCCGAAGTCCGCAAGAGCTTTCCACAAACGCCTGTCTTGGATTTAAACCTGAATCAAAAACCACAATGCCCATTGGGTCTCAAAAATTACGATGCCCTCATGACCGCATATGAACCTGTCGTCACCCCGACGCTTATTTTCATCGCCAAAGGAGGGGCCGTTTCTTCTATTTTGGCAGGCAATCAGAAGGTGGAATACTTACAAGACGCCTTCAAAAAAATACAGTTGCCTAAAGAACAATCGCCCAAAGTCACCCCAAACCCCAATAGTCTGTTGAGTTGTGGCTAATGATGTTACTCGCTTTTTTAGACGGCGTAGGGCAAGAAGCCATGAGCTGGGTGCAGGGGCATCCGCTGGGGTGGTGGTCGCCGTTATTTGCCTTTGTTTTAGGCTTGTTGAATACGTTGAATCCTTGCACGGTAAGCGTTTTACCCTTGTGGGGGCTTTACCTGTTTGGGGAATCACCCCTGAAAGAAGCCACGCATGACTCGCTTGATTTTCAAGTACGGCTAAAGGGCTTTCGTCGCTACTTACACCTAAGCATTTTGTTCACCACGGGCATGGTTTTGGCGTTGTCTGTTTTGGGATTCGTTGCCCTGCAGTTGCGTTGGGTCGTGTTTGGGGCGTGGAATCAGCCGTGGGTGTGGACGCTGGCAGGAACCTTTACCTTTCTTTTAGGGCTTTCGATTCTCCGTAAATGGGATGTTTCTGCTTTGCTTCAAAATGCCACGCAAGGGCTTTTCAAAATTAGCCAGCTTTCTTGGTTAGAAACCTTGAAGCCTTTATTTCTAGGCGTGAGTTATGCCTTTATTTTGTCGCCGTGTAGCACGCCGTTTTTGCTAGCGTTGACGGTGCTTTTATTGCACAGTCCACACCCTGCCGTGAGTTTTTTAAGTATTGTGATGTATAGCTTTGGGCAAGGGCTTTTGTTTTTGATCCTGCCGTTGATCTTGCCGTTTTTACAAGATCGCTTGGAATCTTCGTGGCTGGAGCGTTTGCAACGGGGAAGCGGTTGGCTTTTACTGGTGATGGGCGTTTGGTTGATACTCTACCCTCTTTTGTCTACCAAATAACGTTGGGTCTGGTATAGCCAAGTCTATAATTTTCTGTATAGCGAAGTTTATAATTTCCTGTACAGTGTCTCTTCGTTGTTGCTACGATTCTCGATGTGCTTATGTATAGCTGAATTTAGAGTTTTCTGTACAGTAGGCTAGACGAGGAGCCTAGATTATTTTGTGAGGGCGTGTAGACAGACCTACATAACAGAACAAAATAATCGTAGCGACAACGTATAGACACTGTACAGAAAACTCTAAATTCAGCTATACCATTTAAACGATTGAATAGCGTATAGGTGGATTCTAAGAGCCTACTGTAAAGAAAAATCTAAACTCGGCTATAAAATTAGAGAGACTTTTTGACGTTCAACGCCTCGACACCTTATTCAAAATCGAGGCACACAGGGCTTCGGCAGAAGTTTGCCGAGAAAGTCGCTTGGCTTCTAAGCTCATGGCGTGGCGATCCGTAGGGACGCTCAACCAGTGTTGAATCGTCTGAATCAACGCCCCCGCATGGGCGATGCACGACTCAGCCCCTTGAGCCAATAACCATTCCGCCGTCCCCTCTTCTTGAGGCATCAAGCGTTCTTGGCGATCAATCAACAACGGCACCCCATGATGCAAAGATTCAAAAACAGTCGCCGCACCCGGTTTGGTGACAATGGCATCCGCAAGGGCATACAAGTTCAGCATATCGTCTTCGGCGGTGGCTAAAAGCACCGAAGCATCAGGGTGTTGATCCACCAAAGCCTTGACACGCTTTTGAAGGGGTTTATTCGCCCCTGCTTGAAACACAATGTTGATGTCACTCGCTACATCAGACGCTAAAAACGCCTTAAACAGGCGTTCAATCGTACCGCCACCTGCCCAACCTGCGTTGAAAAAAAGCGTTAATTGAGTCGCTCTGTCTCCCCACACCGCACGACGCATCGATTGCTTTTCAGATGCCGTCCATGTTTTCGCATGAGGCATCGTCGGTAAACCCAGCTCGCTAATGTCAGACGCCTTAACGCCATAGTCGTAAAGTTGCTGTGTCGCACCTTTGGTAGCCGTGAAATAATGCGTCACATTAGCACGCACCCAATCGTTCCAAAAGCCATAACACGGATCGCTCACCACGGTAAAGAGGGGGAGAGTGCTGTCGTGTGTTTTGGCATGAATGCGTTGTAAAATCCCGCCGAAATACTGCATCATGGGATGCACCGAAATAAGAATATCGGGTTGATGTTCGGCATACAAACACTTGGCATAAGGGGTCATCGGCTCAAGTAAAAGCGGTTGATGCGACAGGTGAAAGAGATTGATGAAATGGTAGTAAAGGAACATCCACGGTTGGGCATAACGCAAAAACCAGTTATACAAGCCCGAAAGCCCTTGATTCACCACATTCGATTTTTCAAGCACATTTTCAATATGCACCACAAACTCACAAGATTCATCTCCACACGCCTGAAAGGCTTCCGCTAAGGCTTCCGCCACTCGCTTGTGTCCCCATCCTGTAAGAGACGACAAAATAAGAATACGCCGTTTTTTCAACGCCAAAGGCGAGGCAGGCATCGGAACAAGGGTGCTTATTTCTGTATGAATGGGCATTTGAGGGGAAGGATTCAAGAGCAAATTCATGAGAGAATAGGAGCATCCTTTTTAAAATTGTATTCGCTCAATATATTATATCGTGAACGTTTTAAAGTTCAAGTCGCTTGCATCATCGATGCCAAATAATCCGCCAAAGATCCATTCCCACCAGCTTCCGCTTCAATCACTTGAATAATACGACTGCCTGTAATCATGCCGTCAAAGCCCACCGTTTTCATTTGCTGGATATGTTCAGGCGTCGAAATCCCAAAGCCCACGCATAACGGCAAGTCGCTATGCTGGCGAATCGTGCCAATGAGTTCCTGCAAACGACTGTCGTAACGCTCTTCCGTGCCTGTAATCCCCAAGCGAGACACCACATATAAGAACGCCCCAGCGTATTGCGAAAAAGACGCAAAGCGATCCGCACTGGTGAGAGGCGACACGATAAAAATCAGCTCAATGCCTGCTAAATCCGCCGATGGTTTGACTTCTTCCGCTTCTTCAGGGGGTAAATCGGCAATCAGGCAAGCGTCCGCCCCTGCATTTTTAAGTTGTTGAAAGAATGCATCCGCCCCTTCGGACAAAATCGTGTTGTAATAGACCAAGACCCCAATCGGGATGTCGGCATCCAAAGAACGGGCATAGGCAATGCTTTCAAAGGCATGAGGCAATTTGTAGCCATTGGCAAGCGTTTCAGTCACCGCCGCTTGAATCACAGGTCCATCCGCAACAGGATCGCTAAAGGGAAAGCCCAACTCGATGGCGGCTGGCTTGGCGTCAATCAGCGTTTTAAGGATGCCTTTGCTCGCTTCAACCGTGGGGTATCCCAAGAGCGTAAAGGGGATGAATGCTTTTTTGTCTTGAGCTTTGAGTTCAGCGAATCGTTTAGCAAATCGAGACATTTTTTATTTCCTTGTTAGATTTTTGGGCTTTTTAGCGTCTGTTTTTAGCTGGTCGTCGTCAGAGACCTTTGCTCCGCCAAAGGTCTCCAACACCTCTAAAGGCGGTTCAAGGAGGGGGAAGGGAGGACGTATTGCGTTTCTCCTCCCTTTTCCCCCTCCTTGAAAATCCTCCCCCTTTACCCACCTCGTCGCATCATGCCTTGCCACGACGTCCGCAAAATCGCTCGGGGGTCGCAGTACGCTCACCCGCTCGGATTTAGTGCTTGGACGTCTACTTATGCAAGCATCGGTAGATTTACAAAGGGTCATTTGATTACACTTTATTTATACAATAGTTGCTCGTATTTTAAACAACAGAAGAATATGAAGAGGTTAAAGATTTCAACGCCGAGGCAATAGCATCGCCCATTTCACGAGTCCCCACAACGGTATCGCCAGCTTGAGCAATATCTTTCGTGCGTAAGCCTTGAGCCAGCACGTTTTCAATGGCGACATCCACCAAGTTGGCTAAATCAGGAGCCTCCCACGATACGGCAACCAACTCCTTCACAGACAAAATCGTGGCGATCGGGTTGGCGATATTCTGCCCCGCAATCGTCGGAGCGGATCCGTGGCTCGGCTCGTACAAGGCATACGACCCTGTGCCGAAGCTCGCCGAACTCAACATCCCCAAAGAGCCTGTCAACATCGACGCTTCATCTGATAAGATATCCCCAAAGGTATTTTCCGTGAGCATGACATCAAATTGACGAGGGTTTAAAATCAGTTGCATTGCCGCATTGTCCACATACATGTGAGACACCGCCACATCAGGGTACTGCGGAGCCATCGCATCCACCACGTCACGCCACAAACGAGAGGTGGCTAGCACATTGGCTTTATCCACCGAACAGAGCTGTTTACGTCGTTGTTGAGCCAGCTCAAACGCCGTTTTGGCGATGCGTTCAATTTCTGCACGGGTATACGTCAAAGTATCCACCGCATCGTTTTCGTTTTGAACCTTGGGCTGACCAAAATAAAGTCCCCCTGTCAATTCACGCACCACGAGCAAATCCACGCCTGTAATGACGTCTGGCTTTAAAGTGGACGCATCCAACAAGGCGTCATAGGCTTTAACGGGTCGTGTGTTGGCGTACAGATTCAACGCTTTACGAATGCCGAGCAAACCTTGTTCAGGTCGCAAATGCGGAGGCAACGTGTCATATTTAAAGTCCCCGACGGCGCCCAAAAGCACGACTTCGCAATCTTTGGCGATCGTCACGGTTTCTTCAGGCAAAGGCGTGCCTGTGGCTTCATAGGCAACGCCCCCAATCAAGGCATCGTGGGTTTCTAGCGTGATGCTTAGGGCGTCCGCCAAAACATGCAAGACTTTCAGCCCTTCGGCGATGACTTCGGGTCCAATGCCGTCGCCAGCGAGTACGGCTACTTTTTTAATCGTGTTCATCTGTAAAGCCCTTTCTGAGTATTTCCAAGTGTTTTTAAGTCATTCTAATGAGGTGTTTCTTGCGGATACGCCTGTTCGATTAAGTCTTCCACCGCCGTTAGCATCGCTTCCACCGATACATTTAAGCAGTCGGACGTCTCGCAATTCACTTGACGATGTTGCCATAAGCAAGGACGGCACGCCAAATCGTGGCGATACACGGTTTTAATCAGACCTTCAGCATTTTCAGCAGGTGGAACGAGCAATTGCGGATCCGTCGGGCCGAAAAAGGCCAACGTCGGACGCCGTAAAGCAATCGCCAAGTGCATGGGAGCCGAATCCACAGCACAAACCGCATCCATACACGACATCAACCCAGCTAAATCGGCGAAAGATTTGGTCTGCCCAAACAGATTTTTAAACGTGCCTAAGGATTCAGGTAAAATCGCTAAAATATCCCCGATAATCGCTTCATCGTCTTTGGCACCAACGAGATAAACCGCATGATTGCGTGACAATTGCAGGATAAAATCTGCCCATTTGCTCGCCGACCATCCCTTGTAAATGCCTTTGGCTTGAGACATCGCACTCACCCCAGGATGAATCAAAATATGCTTTTTATGCGACGGCAAACGCTCGATTTTTAGAGCCTCCATGGCGTCGAGGGTTTTGGTTTCTAGTGTTTTAGCGTGCGGATACGCAGGCGTCTTGCCGAATTGATAGTCGGATCCAAACAAGGGCTTCAAAAAGCTTCGAGCCAATTCAAGGTGCATGACACTGGCGTAACTGCTGGATTTAACGGTGGTGACATGGCTTAAAAAGCCTTTCGCCCAAGATTTGCTGGCGTATCCCACCCGATACGGCACGCCTGAAAGGGCAAGAGCCACGGCGATAAAGGGATTGCGACCCGTTGAAATAACGGCGTCATAGTGACGCAGGCGTAAATCACGGACGAGGTATTTGAAAAACTGCAGTTTTGAAAGGCTCCCCACAGGCATGGAAAGCACGGCATCGATACCTTCAAGCACGGTACCCACGCTGGCACTACGTTCTTCGGCGTAAAGGGTGATGTGAACGTCAGGCATCCACTGGCGGATTTCACAAATCACGGGGCTAAAGAGCAGAACATCCCCCAGCCCGCCGTAGCAGATGAGGGCGATGCGGTGAATATCTTTCACACGAAAGGAGTGCGAAGGCATAAAAAACGATAAAAGTGAAGCAATCATGTAAACATTTTAGCACGAACGTTTTAAAATTAAAGTTGCAAATCTAAATTCAGCTATAAAAACCCAAGAAGTAACATTTTCGCACATTTTAAACGCTCGTTACGTTTATTAAAAAGCAGCCTTTCCTATGAATAGACTGCTTTAAAATAGAAAGGAAATATCCACTTGGGATTAAACTCTTTAGGGGCATGTTCAGGCATGTCCAGCCCTAAATTAAACGTATCTGCACCGCCTCCACCAGCGGCGAAGGATGCGTCCGTTTTAGCTCAAGCCACGCCTTTATTGGCTCAAGCAACTGCCGTCGGAAACGGTGCGGTAGGGCAAGCTTTGTCTTTTCTAGCCTAACCTAAGGTTGGAATATAGTGTTTTAAAGAGTTTTCCTTACTTAGGCTAGACGAGGAGCCTAGATTATTTTGTGAAGAAGTGTAGATAGACCTACATAAAGAACAAAATAATCGTAGCGACAAAGTATAGACACTGTAGGGGAAATTACTTAAAATACTATATCTGTCGAACACTATATGCCAGTGCTAAATCCACAAACCCTGATGCCCCAAACCTTCCACCGAAAGACCCTTCGCACGAGGCATCCCGTGGTGATGCCCCGAATCCCCACAACAACCTTTTTGAGGCAACTGCTTCGTGGGATTCGCCAAACCCTTGGCATCCAAGGCGTGCCACACCGCACGCTGGGCATCAAGACTGGCTTCATCAAATTGATCCACCATGTGCGACACCTTCTCAAGCCCAATGCCATGTTCCCCACTCAACACGCCTCCGACGGATAAGCATAAGTCGAAAATGGCATCCGCCCCAGCCTTGACTCGATCAATCGTGGTGGCATCCGTATTATGAAACATCAAATGCGGATGCAAGTTGCCGTCCCCTGCGTGGAACACATTGGCAATCGGTAAATCAACTTTTTTTGAAATCGCTTCAATCTCTCGAAGCACAAAAGGCAGGGCGGATCGTGGAATGACACTATCTAAAATGTAAAACATCGGCGAAAGTTGACCGTAGCTAGCGACTGCCCCCTTACGTGCCTTCCACAAGGCATCACGCCGTTGGGGAGACGTTTCCCACGTAAAAGAAAGGACGTTCCAGCCTTGCACCAAGCCTTCTAAAGCGTTGTAGGCTTCGGTGAGTTCAGCCTCGTAATAATAGGCGAGTTCCACCAGTAAAACCCCTTGAGCATCTTCAGGCAAGCCGACTTTAAAGGTACTGTTGACGCATCGAATGGTCAGGGCATCCATGAATTCGACGGCTTTGGGGGCGAGTCCACTAGCGGTAAGCGACGTGACGGCTTGCATCGCCGATTCAACGCTTCCAAAGGCGAGCAAGGCGACGCCTACATGCTTCGGCAAGGGCGTGAGTTGAACAATGGCTTCGGTCAAGATGCCTAGCGTGCCTTCGCTTCCACAATACAGGGCGTTAAAGGCTTGCATCAACGTGGATTCAGCTTGAGCGTTTGGAGCAGTCCACAACAGCTCGCCTTGGGGCGTGACGACTTGCAAGGCGTGCAAGTGATCGGTGGTGACGCCGTAGCCAATGCAGTGGACGCCTCCTGCATTCGCTGCCCAATTGCCTCCGAGTGTGCAAGCCTTTTGACTCGACGGATCAGGGGCGTACATCACGCCATAGGGGGCGAGTGCCTCGTTTAGTACGCCATTCACAACCCCTGCTTGCACGTGGGCGGTAAGCTTTTCCGCATCAATAGAGAGAATCTGGTTGAGCCGTGCGGTGGAAATCATGAGGCAATCGGGCGAGTGGGGGACGCTTCCTGCCGCCAAGCCTGTGCCAGCCCCACGAGTCGTAAAGGGTATGTCGAGTTCGCTACACGCTTTGACCACGCTTGCCACGTCTTGGGGGGAAGTTGGCAGGGCGATGAGAGCAGGGGCTTGAGCGATAAGGACGTTGCCGTCTCGTTCGTATGCCAAGCGTTGGGCAGGCGAATCCAGCCAGCTTATCTGGGGGAGCCGTTGCTTAAGGCGTTGAATTTTTTCGTGAAATGTGTTTTGCATACCCTATATTATAGCGTAAATTTCATGAAAAGCACTCTGTTTGAAAGTCTTTCCTTAAGCGTATTAGTAGTTTAAATTTTTTTGTAAACGTTGAGAACATTCTTGAATCAAGGCAATAATTCGGTCAAAAATGGGCGATTGAATGCCTTCTTGCTTTAAGCTTTCTTTCAAGATCTCTGCTCTTTGTGGTGTTTCCTTTGTAAACTTTAGCAATCTTTTTTCTAAATTACGATGAGCCAGCTTCGTATTCGGCACCAAGCTATGCCAATGCCGAAGCAGGACGTCGTCAGGGTTTTTACGTCCGCCAATGTGCATCGCCATGTGAGCATCAAAGGCATGGTAAATCCCAAGCTCAATAGATCATACATCGGAGCCAAACGAGCCTTTTCCTTGTCATACAAAAGGAAAAGTTTTTGCCGTGAGCATCCGTATTTCCAATTAAATAGTTGAAAATAATGCGTTCTATAAAACTCATTTTGTCTTTCGCTGGGTGCAAAGAAGCATCATCCAAAAGCGTTAGACACGCTTGAATGCTGGGTCCTCCCTCGCTTTCATATTTTTGTTCAGGCACAATCCCCAAGGCTTGGCAAAAATCTTCTTGGTGCAAACGTTGAATCGAACCGTCTTTATGATGAATACGGTCATAACGTTCCACCAAGTAACACGGTGTTTCTTCTGTCCAATACAAAAAGGTATGAGGCGTTTCAAAAACCATGGCGTGAGCCAATCGCATACAAAATAGCTCATTAAAGTAACTGTCTTCAAGCCTTTGAAGCGGAGGCTTCAAAATATGCGTGGTGGGGGCATCCCCTTTTGAAAGGTGGATCTGTTCGTTTTGGTAAATGACGGCAAGTTTTTGTTGAACGCCTGCAAGGGACAACCGCAAGCCGTTTTCTCCTGCCAGTAAAGGGCGTTGTTCTAGGCGTTGAAGCAAGGCTAAAACGTCCGTTTTACTTAAGGGAAGAGCGGGAGAATCAGCGGAAGAGTCTTTCTTGTGTTGGACTTGCTCGCCGTCTTCCAGCGGATGGATCGAGATCGCTCCTGCACATTCGCCTCCAATGGCATTTAATAAGGCAAAGGGATTTTTATGCGAAACGCCTATTTGCCTTGCCAATCGTTCACGCTCGCCTTCATTGGGTAGTATGCCTAAAAAAAAGGCTTTGACTTCTTTACCATCTAGGCGTTCTTTTTTTTAGAGGCAAGGCGTAAGAAATTGCAAGCCTGCCACTTTCTAGGTAGGCTTCATCGTATTCAAAGGCGAGGTCGCCTCCTGGCACTTGCAGGAGCTGCCCCACATAATCGTCATAAAAAAAGACGTTCAAGCATCGTTCGATGGGCTTCACGACTCGATTCCCTTAATAAAAATCTCTACACCCAACGCTTTTAAGACGCTTAAGGTCTTGCCCAAATGGCAGGATGCCTTGCCTTCTTCGAGTTCTCGCACAAAGCGAATTCCCACACCACTTGCGGCAGCGAGTGCTTCTTGTGTTAAGCCTTGGACTTTTCGTCCTAATTTAATGTGACAGCCAAGTGAAATACTGTCT
>JAJTHC010000101.1 GCA_021299615.1 Vampirovibrionales bacterium | reverse complement strand
TTGATAAAATCAGCACTAAACCCCTCTGATTCTAACCCTTCTTTGATGGCTTTATAAGTCTTTTCAACATCTTTTTCTAAGGCGAACACATAGCTTTCATTCAATGCAAGTTCTGTAAAGGCTTTGGCGTAAGGTTGCCTTAATATACGACCCACTAATTGAGTTAAGGCTGTATTAGAAGTCGTGGCTCTATCCACAGAACATAAGATATAAGCAAACGGACAGTTCCAACCTTCTGCAAGGGCGTTTTTGGTTAGTATGAATCGGACATCGCATCGGCTCATTAAGTCTATGCCGTCTAGTTCTTTTTCTTCGGCGGTTTGCTTCTTTATGTGCGTTTCTGGTATTTTGAGTTCTTGAAGTAAATACCGTCTAACTTCTTCTATATGAATGTATTTAGGGTCTTTTTCCTGTTCTGTATTTTTGCTTGTACGTTCCGCCGAAATTAACACGATAGGGCGAACATAAATGCCTGTTTCCCCTTCTTGTTTTTTAGCAAGACGTTCGAGTTCTTTCTGTTTATTGACTGCTAAATCAACCACTTTTTGCCACTCATTGCTTTTTATATTTTGAACATTTACAGGCAATTTTATCATGTGTTCTTTTAACAAGTCTAAACCCGACGCTTGCACCAATAAATTAGATTCTGCTTTTGGTGTTGCTGTAATTTCCATAATAAAGCTAGGATTATAACTACAAATATAGTCCATTGCTTTTTTTAGGGCGTTGGTTTCTCTCGTGGATTGTACCCCTGCACGGTGAGCTTCATCTAAAATTACCACAGGTCGGTATTGTCTAAAGACGTTTTCTAAAGTAGGTTTTACAAATTGATACCCTTGAGACGCATAGGTGGGGAGTTCCGTCCAGTTGTAGGTGTCCAAGTTACTTGTAGCATTCAATAAGCCTTCGTGTTCTTTTACGCTATAATCGGTGGGAAAGAAATCTAAAAATTGACCTGTGGCTTGTCTTATTTTGCGTTCGTTCTTTGCATTGAAAGATTGAATCGTCATGGGTAGAATACACAAATAATTCTCGACATCTGCACGAGAAAAAGACTCTCTCTTTTTGTCTCGATACTCTAAAATCCGTACACGATTCAATCCTGCCTCTCTTAACAAACCCCGTTCAGGGCTTTGCAAATCTCGAAAGGCGTTGATGGTTTGTTTGTAAATGGTGTCGCTAGGCACTAGCCAAAGCACTAAGCCAGTTCTTTCCCTTTGATACACATGTTTTATAATACGCAAGGCTTCGCAAGCCATAATCGTTTTACCACCCCCTGTAGGAATGTGAAAACATACGTTGGGGATTTCTGGTCGGTCTCTTTCTGTGGTAGTTCGTGATTCGTATAAAAAAGGAAGGCTTCTGTTTTCTGTATTCTTACTTTTGGGCGTTAAGCCTTTAGACTTCCAAAACTGCTTCCACGCAATTTCTGGGTATTCGGTTTGCTCCCTTAACAGTTTACAAAAAGAGGTTAAATCTTCAAAGGCTTTTTTTTGATAGTCTTTTGGGTTGATACTGATCATCATGGGCTAGTCTTCTTCCGACGAATTAAAAACAAGGCGTTGAATATCATAAGGAATATGATGCGCAATAACGTTTTTAGGGAGGTCTTCCTTTGAGATATAATAAGCAGGGGCAAGCACGAAGGCTTCTTTGCCTTTTTTATTGGCGTGCTTTGAAATGGCTTCTAGTTGGCTTGCGGTGAGATTCGCCCCTTGCGTTAAAAACCATTCCTTAGACGCTTCATAGTGCAAGTAATAGCACCTTGATTCGCTTTCGGCGAAAAATCCTGTAGGGTGGTATGCTTCCACTTGAGGAAGGCTAGTGAGTTCTAACGTGTAATAGAGATACCGTGCTAACGCCTCTCGAGAAGGGAGGTCTTCACCCTTCAAAATCTTTAAAGGGTCTATGGCTTGACCGAGCGTTACGGCGGTAAAGCTACCGCCTAGCCCTTCCTTGAGTTGAGCATCTTTCGCTGTGGGTACGCCGTCAATCACACGGCGGATGCGTTTACGGGTGATGTCGTCCACCGTTTTAAAACCTGCTTCATACGCAGGGCTACCTTCTGTTAAGGCTTCGGGTTGTTGCAACAAAATAAACTTACGATGACCCCCGTCTTCGGCGTTGAGTTTTAGCACGGCGTGTCCTGTCGTGCCACTGCCCGCAAACGCATCGAGGATTAGGGCATTTGGGGTTGTTGCTATTTGTATCAAATGTTGCATTAAAGGGATTGGTTTGGGTAGAATAGACTTTCCAAAATCTTCAACGGTTTCCATCAAATCGTTTAATAGCTTATAACCCTCTGTCGTTGTTCCGTCGTGCAACAATAACGAAGATGTATTGACTTTTCTAAGCTCGTTCTCAAATATCTTCAAGCGAGGCACTGAACTCCCACTCGCACCCCAATAAATCCGATTATCCTTATCTAATTCTAAAAATTCTTCTTGAGAAAAGTCAAATTGTCTTGTATATACTCTACCAGACGGAGAATTTACAGAGTAGTAATTCTTGTGTCCAAAAATGGAGGCTTCTTCCGACCTAGATAAACTCCCAGACTCCCAAGCCCCCCTAGTGTCGTTATCTGTGTTTTTTTTAGGAACTGTCCAATTAGGCTTTTCTAAACTTTTGTTTAGTTTTTTATCATCATTATACCCCACTATTATATATTCGTGGTCGCTTCTAAAGGTTGTGGTGTTTTTCATTTTACCGTCTCTACCTACACCACTTTTTCGCCATACCATCATCTCACTTTCAGAAAAAAGTTCATTAAATAGGCATTTCAGATGTTCTGTTTCGTCGCTCCCAATAGAGCATAGAATTACCCCCCCCCATTTTGAGTAGTTGCTTCATTAGTTGCAGTCTTGGGTACATCATGCACAACCATTTGTCGTGGCGTTGCAGGTCGTCATTCCCCACCGCTTTGCCTAGCCAGTCTTTTATCATCGGGCTGTTTACGTTGTCGTTATACACCCAACCTTCATTGCCTGTGTTGTAAGGGGGGTCAATGTAAATCACATCCACCTTGCCTGCGTACTTGGGCAATAGGGCTTTCATGGCGTCTAGGTAGTCGCCTGTAATAATCAGGTTGTCGTCTAGGTTAGGTTTCCAGCCGTCTATACCTTTGGCGTGGCTGTTTGGCTCGTCCAGTTCTAGGGTTCTAATCGGCACGGTTTCGTGGTGGTGTCTAACTTCATTTTTTCCTGTCCATGTCAATGCGGGCATGTAAAACGACTCCCTTTAAATCTTTACTCTCATTCTATTTTAAAGGAAAACACCTCA
>JAJTHC010000147.1 GCA_021299615.1 Vampirovibrionales bacterium | reverse complement strand
TTTGAGTTTGAATGTTAATTGCATGCACTGCATTCAACCCAACTAAACTAATGGTTAATGCAAGTGCAAAGGAAAAGGCTTGTTTCGAAAAAAGTGCTTTCATGACTAGTATTCCTTATAATTTCTAAAGAAATGGATTTGATATTGAACCCTATGTACAACTTACTATAACTTTAGGGTTCTAACTCATATCGGTCATAAAGCGTAGAAACTTTAAACAATGTTACAAATTGTTATAAAATTACACAGAAAAATCTAGGCTCCTAGAATAGTCTAAGTACAGAAAACTCTAAACTTGGCTATAAAACACTATAGAAGATTTGTAAATTTAAAAGCCCCCTTGCTCAAAAGCGAAAGAGGGCTTTATAAAAAACTTGTTTTGAAAACTAGGCTTCAAGCAGAGCAGGAAGAACACCAACAAAAGATCCCTTGCGGTTGGATTTAAACTCCACTACGCCTGCTTCAAGAGCAAAAAGCGTGTCGTCTCCACCACGACCTACGTTAAGACCTGGCTTAAACTTGGTACCACGTTGACGAACTAAAATCTCACCTGCCAAAACGGTTTGACCGCCATAACGCTTCACGCCTAGGCGTTTGCCGATACTGTCACGTCCGTTCTTTGTAGAGCCTACGCCTTTTTTTGATGCCATCATTGAGTTAAACTCCTTAAATTGTTTGCTAGATATTTAAAAAACAGTATAGCACTATACGGTAATAGATTCAACCAAAATGCGTGTATAACCTTGACGGTGACCTTGCTTGGTACGTGTTCCTTTCTTAGGACGCATTTTGTAAACAATAATCTTTTTCTGCTTACCGTGAGCCAAGACTTTCGCCGTCACTTTTGCCCCTTTCACATAGGGGGCACCAATATGTGAATCTTTGTCTGTTAAAACAACGTTCACGTTGTCAAAGGTCAAAGCAGTATCCACATCCGCTTTGTAGGTATCAATATCTAAATAACGTCCCGCTTCAACATGGTATTGTTTTCCGCTAATTTCAACTATGGCACGTGTCATGCGGTGTATCCTTATGATTTTAGTGAGCTTTAGTGCATCACTTGTTTCTAAAAACTATTTAATGGTAGAAGTTTCAACCAAAAGGAAGCACCTTCTGTATTCAGCAACAATGAAACAATTTCACTGTTTGCAAATCGAAACTTCACTGTAGTCTTTACTTTAATAGAAACATAATGGCTATACAAGTCTTTTTTTATAAATATTTGTATAGTCGTTTTATAATTTCCTGTACTTGTCTATACTTTGTCGCTACCATTATTTTGTTCCGTTATGATAGGTTGCTCTATACGCCTTCACAAAATTCGTCTAGCCTACTGATCAGAAAACTCTAAACTTGGCTATAAATGGTATGAAATGTTACAAATTATAACAATACGCAATAAATAGACGCTTGCTTGTTTTTATTTATATAGAAGAACTATTTCTTAATTAACACCAACCCCCTCTACCCAAATTATACGACCATCCCCCCCCCCTTCAGCCATTAGGAAACGCCTTACCATGACGTCTATTTACGATCTTTCCGCTTTGCAAAACGCTTATCAGAATCCATATCAAAACACGGTTGCTGTAAACCCTTATGCAGGGAATACTGGACTTGGCTTCAACGGAGTGAATCCCAATAGTTTTGCCCAATCCCCTACCACGCAATTTGGCATACCTGCGACTTCGCAATTCGCCAACCAGCAAGTTCCTAGTACTCTTGCGAACAGTCAAGGGCAACAAATTGGAAGTATTACTAGCTTCATGCCAGGATTCAACAACATTCCCGTGACGCAAGGTGTGGCTCAACCGCCGTCTTCTCCATTACCTGCTTTTGATTACGGCGGATTAAATCAAATCAATAACCCTAGTCCATTTTCAAACATGCCTTATGTCACCCAAGTGCCTCTTCAGGGCTTCTATACCTTAGCAAATGGTCAAACCGTTTCTAATACACAATACACGGCTTACTTACCTTCCGTAATACCAGGGAGCATTACCAACTTACAGCAATTAAGTAGCTTGCCTGCGGCGTCTCCGGGTAGTTTGGGAGCCATTCTACAGCTTGCTGGCATTTCACCCAGTATCATCGGAGCATCTTCCCTAAACAATTCAGGATCCCTTATTCCGCCTGTTTATGGCTTGAAAACATAAATATAGTATTCGATAGGAATGGATTCATCTAAGCAAGGGAAGCTTTAGCCGTTGCAAGCCTAAATTAAGGTAAGATACGCTATACTCAATAAGAGCTTCCTTAACAATGAAAGCCTTTTTGGATGAGCCATGATTTTGAAATGAGTGCGGATGCCTTAAGATCCCTGCGTCAATTACGCCCTAATGAAACGGCTCATATCCGTCGTGCTTTAGACACGATTAAACACGCCCCTGTGGGGGACACTGCGGAATATCAACTGCTTTCACAAAACAAGAAACATAGCACTTATCGCTTTCGAACGGTGGTGGGCTTTGTGGTGTATAATGTTCCGCTTGAAGAAGGCACGGCTCATCGAATTCTTATCAGCAACATTCTACCCTTTAAAAAGAAGGGGACTCCAAAACACTAATACCAATTAAACGATTATAGTATAGTGTTTTATATTAAAGAAGTGGTATTTTAAGACCTTCTGTTTTTTGGGGTTTTTCGCTCCATTTTGAGCTGGTGCTTGTGGACGTCTATGATTCCGCCGCACGCCTTGCTCATGCCCATGGATACGCACGTGGGGCGTTTGTCTCGGGAATGGGGTTTGCTCAAGCGAAACAGCACGGATTGGAAGGCATCGGAAGAACTCACGGCACGGCTGGCTCGTTTTAACCAAGGGGATCCGTGTCGTTACGACTTTGCCTTCTTAGGCTATGGCGTCGATGAGGTACGTGGACGCCTATAGAAAGCTCTAAATACGGCTATAGCTATTAAGTCATCCAAACATCTTTTGTGTTGTTGAGAAAAAGGGCATCCCCTTTACGACGTTGCGGATTAGGCACATTCTCAAACTGAAGGGTAATGACACGTTCTATGAACTCACCCGCACTGATTTTATTGGCTTTTGCTGCTTTCTTTAAAAAGTCTTTAATTTCTGGTTTTAGCTTGGTGTTGAAGGTTTCACGTCCAAGTGGAGGTCTACCCGCTTTAGGTTTAGAGTTTAAGTGCCACTTGTCCGCCTTTAAGTCGCTCAAGGCGTCGGGTAACATTTCTTTGAAAATCTGAACGGCCTCTTCTGGGGTATCTCCCACGCCCACGACATAATCCCAATCAGGATGCTTAGCAATATAATCATCACCTTCTTTAAAAACAATCATTTCTGATAGAATCGTTTTTTTACTTAATTTCATATCCGTGAGTCTCCGTCATTTTTAAGAATTGCTTTACATAGAAAACCTTAACGTAACGCTTGGCTCCTTTGGCATGAGAAACTGCAAACACCATAACCTTCACGTCGTCAGGTCCTAGTATTTCGTAGTGCTTTGACGTTGGCTGAATCCTACACCCATAACGTTTAACCAGTTTTTCAAACTCCTTTTCATTCAAGGGCTTCATTGTGTATTCCTTATACCACTTATACGCTATTTAATCGTTTAATTGGTATCATTCGATTATCTTTATCCGTACGATAACACTATTAGTATAATATAATGCGTACGATATGTCAATACCATACGCACAAAATATGTTTAATAGGCTTCGTTTAAGCTAAGTCGCCTGTGGATTCCGCTGTAGACAAGGCTTCAACAGGAGCAATTTGTTGAGCGTCCATCTCTTCGTCAGCACCTTCCACATACTGCTTTTCCATGCCATGATTCCGTGCAAAGGCTTCCGCATCGAAGTTTTCAGACACAGGCACGTCAATTTGAATCTTACTGCGGAAGAAAAGGCTCACTACATCGTTTTGAATCTGCCACATCAAACGCTGGAACAATTCAAAGGCTTCACGCTTGTATTCCACCAACGGATCCTTCTGCCCATAGGCTCGCAAGCCGATGCCATCTCGCAACATGTCGAGATTGTGGAGGTAATCCACCCAACGACCGTCCACCACCTGAAGCGTGATGTCTCGTTCCATTTGACGCAAGGGGTGCAAACGCTCCGCAATCACCGCTTCGCTAAGCCCTTGGGCTTCCCATTCGGCACGTTGAAGGGCATCTTGACCGTTAAGTTGCACGCCGTGTTCTTGCTGAAGTTGCTGCATTAAATTGCCAATTTGTGTTTCTAAATCTACATACAGTTCCTTGGCTTTGGCTTGCAATAAGGCAATCAACTCACGAAACTCTTTATCGTAAAGATCTTCCACACTTAGCACCGCCTGCAAGTTGGGGATCATCTCTGCCGCAGCTTGATAGACGTCTTCTAAGGCTCGTTGGGTGTCGGCATCCCGACCGCCTGCCACAAACTCAAGCGTCAACGTACTACTGACGCATCGTTCCATGACCTTGTCCAACATATGAAGCATCGAAGCCCGTAAGCCGTCGAGTTCTAGCACGCTTTTACGTTGACGGTAAATGAGCTTACGCTGTTCCGTCAGCACATCGTCATACTGCAACACATTTTTACGGATGTCAAAATGATAGGCTTCCACCTTCTTTTGAGCCACTTCTAGCGAAGAACTCAATAACCTGTCGGACAACGGAATGCTTTCTTCAAAGTTCATTGCCGTCATGGCATTCATCACCATTTGAGACGGGAATAAACGCAACAAACTATCTTCCAGCGACAAGAAAAACTGCGTCGTACCAGGATCACCCTGCCGACCAGCTCGCCCTCGTAACTGGTTATCAATCCGACGGCTTTCGTGACGTTCGCTACCGATAATGTACAATCCGCCTAGGTCTAGCACGGCTTGACGCTCGGCATCCGTAATGGGCTGGCGTTCAGCGACCTTGGCTTTAAAGTCGGCATCGTTCAGACTTTGCCAGTCAATGTCTTGAGCCGTAAGTTCGTCTCGTACCATGGCTTCAGGGTTACCGCCGAGCAGAATATCCGTGCCTCGACCCGCCATGTTCGTGGCAATGGTGACGGATCCCAAACGCCCTGCTTGTGCGACAATCGACGCTTCTTGAGCGTGAGCCTTGGCGTTTAGCACATGATGCGGAATCCCTTTGCGGATTTGGTCGATCGCAATGACACTACCTTCCATATTATCCAACCATTTGGCGGTTTCGTAAGACGCTTCTAAACTCGCTTTATAAGGAGCCAACACCGCTTGCCAAGTGTCATAGGTCAACGTGTCTAAATTAGCGAAAAGGGGTGTAAAGGCGGTAATCGCATCGGGCAATTTGTGATTACTCAAGACCTCTAAAAAGCGAGCCGACTTGCCTTGAAGGTAGTCCACATGAGGCGTGGCATCTGTTATGAGATGCGACACATATTCAGATTGCTCAATGGTTGTGGTGCCGACCAAAACAGGGCGACCTTCACGATGACGCATCGCAATGGATTCAGCCACTTTTAGGTACTTAATGGCTTCGCCTTTGAAAATTTGATCGGGCAAATCTTGACGCACATCTTTGCGATTGGTGGGAATGGCGGTAACATCCAAGTTATAAATCTTGGAAAACTCGCTTTCTTCGGTCATGGCGGTGCCTGTCATGCCTGAAAGCTTGGGATACAAGCGGAAGAGGTTTTGAAAGGTAATGCTGGCGAGCGTTTGCGTTTCGTCTTGAATCTCGACTTGCTCCTTGGCTTCAACGGCTTGGTGCAAGCCGTCGCTCCAACGACGCCCATCCATCAAGCGACCCGTAAACTCATCCACAATCACGACCTGATCGTTCTGCACCACATAGTCTACATCTCGTTTATAAAGATGCTTGGCTTTCAAGGCTGAAATCAAGTGATGCGCCAAACTCAAGTTTTCAGTAAACAGATCGTCTAAACCCAGCAAATTAGCGGCTTGATCCAAGCCTTCATCCGTCAATACGATGTTCTTGGTCTTGGGATCCGACGTAAAGTGCTTGTCTAACTGAAACAACGGAGCCAATTTCGCCATCGTGAAATAGGTTTCCGCCGATTGTTCCAGCTTCCCACTAATAATAAGGGGCGTACGAGCCTCATCAATCAAAATACTGTCGACTTCGTCAATCACGGCGTAGTGAAAAGGGCGTTGCGTCATGGCATCCAAGGAATTCGCCATGTTGTCTCGCAAGTAATCAAATCCAAATTCGTTGTTCGTGCCGTAGGTAATATCGGCGGCGTAGGCTTGCTTTTTGATAAACGGCGGTTGATAGCCTGTATTGCTAGACAACACACAATCGACGCTTAAGCCCAAAAAGCGATACAACTGCCCCATCCATTCGCTGTCACGCTTGGCAAGGTAGTCGTTCACGGTGACCACATGCACGCCTTTGCCTGTCAGCGCATTCAAATAAACAGGCAGGGTTGCCACAAGGGTTTTCCCTTCCCCTGTCCGCATTTCAGCGATATTGCCTTTGTGAAGCACATAACCGCCGATGATCTGCACATCATAGTGACGCATCCCCAAGACACGCTTGCTCGCTTCACGACACACCGCAAAGGCTTCAGGCAAAATGGTATCCAAGAGTTCTTGCTCGGCTTTATAATCGTCTTTAGGATCCGCTTCTTTCGGACGGTTGCGAAGTTCTTCTTGGAAAAAGGCCGTTTTGGCTCGCAATTCATCGTCGCTTAAGCGGCTTAATTCTGCTTCAAAGGAGCCGACTTCATCCACGATGTGTTCAATTTTACGGATTTTACGTTCATTGGCGGATCCGAATAGTTTTTCAAGCAGTCCTAGCATCATGGTGAGTATTGCTCCAGCGGTCAATTTTATGAGTATTGAAGCTCATTGTAGCATAAATAAGGAAAAAGTCTAAAATCTTCACGCAAATAGCCGATTTTGTGGATAGGTATCCACATTCAAAAAAAAGTTGACCTTTTTGAAGCTTCCCTTATAATAAAGAAAAGATTAATAAGATCATTCTGAGTGAATAGGGTTATACAA
>JAJTHC010000086.1 GCA_021299615.1 Vampirovibrionales bacterium | reverse complement strand
CAATACCTACCGGGTGCACCTTCAGGCAATACGGTTCAGGTGATGAATACCCTAGCGAGTGCGACTAACGCATCGTCTCAGTATGCTGGATTGTCGAACGTTATTGGTCAAGCGATGACGGCTGATCTATCAGCACAATTAGCCCAAACCAGTAGTTTATCTAAGCTAAACATCCGTTTAAGTGACATTAAAGGCGATGCAAGAGTCCTTTCTAAAATGACCCCTGCTATGGCTGTTGCCGCAGGCTTAACCATTACGGATGATTATGGTAATACCGTTATTGGAGCTGCACCACAACAGCAACAGATGATGATGGCTCCACAACAGCAACAGATGATGGCTCCACAACAGCAACAGATGATGGCTCCACAACAGCAACAGATGATGATGGCTCCACAACAGCAACAGATGATGGCTCCACAACAGCAACAGATGATGATGGCTCCACAACAGCCACCTCAGCAAATGCAGCAGGTTATGGCAATGATGGAAAAGCTTCAGCAAATGAAAGGCCAGTTGGATCAATCTTCACCAACACCAACATCAACACCAGCCCCTAAAAATACCACTGTTTCAACATCCATTTCTCCTACCGATGCGTGGAGCTTGGCGTCAAGTGACCCTCTCGATTTTTGGGGTAATCCCGTAGCGTCCACATCTTCTGCGAGTTCATCAAGCAATCCCTTTTTCAATGTAGGGGCATCCACCGCATCTCCAAAGCCCACCACCTCTCAAAGCAGTGGTTCAAGCTCAAATAATGCGGCGATTCAAGCACAGATGAATCAAATGATGCAGATGATGATGCAGATGATGATGCAGCCTCAAAACACGATGCAAATGCCTCAACAGCAAATGATGCCCCAACAACAAATGATGCCCCAACAGCAATATATGCAATATCCACCACAGCAAGCACCCCAACAAATGACGCTTATGGACTATAAAGCCATGTCAGCCAGTACCAACATGATTGTGGCTACTCCACAACAAATGGCACCCAGACAAAGTCCCACCACCCAAAGGGTGATGGGAAACGCTCAAGCAAGTAATAATACAGGTGGCGGAGTTTCATTTTAAGGCGAGGCAGGAATGAGTGTTCCTCCACCTAAGGGATTTTAAAAGACGAGAACCCTTAGTTTAGCCTAAGTGTGCCAAGCACACACCTTGCACCTTTCGATTAAAGGGTTACAATAAATCAATAACGATTAAATGAATTGATTTAAAGGAGCCTTTCGCATGAAACTTGCCGTTATTGGAACAGGATACGTTGCCAACGTAACAGGGGCGTGTTTTGCCGCCATGGGTCACCATGTTGTGGTGGGAGGCTTAGACAAGGAACGCATCGAACGCTTGCAAGAAGGCATCGTGCCATTTTATGAAGAAGGCTTGGAATCCATTGTCAAAACGGAGATCGAAAATAAACATCTGCGTTACACGCTCGATATTCGAGACGCCTGTAAAGACGCTGAAATTATCTTCTTATGTATTTCCGCCCAACCCCTTGCCGATGGACGCATGGACACCAAACACATCGCCAAGATTTTAGAAGATATTTCGCAAGACTTCACCGAAGGGTATCGTTTGATTGTCGAACGCAACAATTTACCCGTCAAAACAGGCGACTGGTTGAAAGCAGAAGTCGCACGTTATTTGCCTAAAGACAGTACTTGTACGGTTGAAATTGCCAGTGTGCCTCAATTTTTACGAGAAGGTCATGCCGTCAACGATTTTTATCACCCTGACAGGCTCATTATCGGTGCGGAAAGTCATCATTCCAAAGAATTGCTTATGGAGTTGTATCAAGATTTGCCAGCACCGATTTTGATGACGGACATCACCACGGCGGAATTGATCAAACATAGCACCAACGCCTTTTTGGCGATGAAAATCTCCTTTATGAACTCGATTGGTCAACTGGCTGAAAAATGTGGGGCGGATATTGAAATGGTCGCCAAGGGCTTGGGTATGGACAAACGCATTTCGCCTCACTTTTTGCACGCAGGCATTGGGTATGGCGGGATTTTCCTGCCAAGAGATGTGCAATCCTTGACCTACCTAGCCAGTCAGTATCACCTGAACTTGGACTTGTTAAAAGCCACGGAAACGGTGAATCGTTACCAACGCATTAGCTTTATTGAACGGGTTGAAAAAGCCTGTGGCGGGCAACTCGCAGGCAAAACCATTGCCGTGTGGGGCTTGTCCTACCGTCCAAATACGGATGACATGCGTGAATGCCCCTCGACTCAAATCATCTGGGGCTTGCAAAATCGTGGTGCCACTGTTAAAGCCTTTGACCCCATTGCCATGCCCGCCGCCGAACATAAGGTGCGTCGCGTCGAATTTTGTGAAAATCTTTACGACTGTGCCAAAGGGGCGGATGCCATTGCGATTTTGACGGAATGGCCTGAGTTTTCTCAAGTCAACTTCAGTCAATTGCGTGAAGCCACTGCTTGCCGTCTGATTGTGGACGGTCGTAACTTGTTTAACCCTGCTCGCATGCAGGAACAGGGCTTTAATTACTATTCTGTTGGACGTAAAGCCTCGTTGGTAGAAAAGGTTTGTACATTGTAATTATGCAACTATAGCCAAGTTTAAAAAACAAAACCGTGATGCGTAGGATCAGGCATCACGGTTTTAAAATTAACTTGTAATACACTTAATTCCAGTAAGGGAAAGAAAAACACGTTATAAAACTAATTTGAAAGACTGTAGAACTCAACAGCAAATCATAGTGAACGCATCTGTATGTGTTGCAAGTACACTTATTAAACATCGTATTTGCTCCTTCGTCTAGTGGAAATTTTAGAATATTTTTATAATTTCAAGAACAATCGGTCTAAAATCTAGTTATAATAAGGGATATAGCGTTTTTGTAGATTTGTTTCCATTGTAACAGTCTGTTACAATGGGTTAATCTATGGGTTAATTTTTTATATAGTATTTTAAATAATTTCCCCTACAGTGTCTATACTTTGTCGCTACGATTATTTTGTTCAGTCATGTAGGTCTATCTACACTTCTTCACAAAATAATCTAGGCTCCTCGTCTAGCCTACTGTACGGAAAACTCTT
>JAJTHC010000196.1 GCA_021299615.1 Vampirovibrionales bacterium | reverse complement strand
CCCCGAGTGTGGGCGGTGGTCTTGGCACGAGCAGGATCCCAACGCCTGCCGAATAAAGCGATGCTTCCCTTGTGCGATCGCCCCATGGCATCGTGGTATTTTGACGCCCTAGAAGACGCTGATGGCATCGAACGACGCTTCCTCTTCAGTGATGATGACGCCTTGTTAGCCCTTGCAAAAGGCTCACATCCTAAAATAGAACTCCCACCCTTTCAACGCCCCTCTAGCGTCAGCGATGCACAGACCTCCAGCTTTGACAGCTTGGCGTATTTTTTGCAAGAATGGCAAGCCCAAAGTTTTGATGCACTCCCCGACTGGGTGATGTTGTGCCAATGCACCAGCCCCTTGGTGCAAACGGTTGATTTTCAAAACGCCTTGCAAGCCCTAGAAAGTTACACCGAAAACCTTCGCTCCACAGGCTTGTTGAGTGTATGTCCGCCTAGTAAGCCCGTGTCGTGGTTGTTAAAACGATCTGAAAATCAGGTGCTTCCTGCAGGTTTGGATCTTCAAGCCAACGAAGACGACACCTACGTCACCCCCAACGGAGCCTTTTACATCGTACCGACGCTGGCTCTGTTGCAAAAGCCTGTGGGCTTTAGCTTGTGGGATTTAGAGACGGTCGTGGCGTATGAAATGCCGTGGCAACGTTCGATCGATATTGACACCGCCCCTGATTTTCAAGTGGCGGAAGCCTTGTTGGACGCTCAACTTAAAATTAAAAATGCCCTATTAGACGTTTCGCCTTTGGAAAAAACGATATTGTCGCCTAAGGCGTTGGCGCCTCGCAAGCGATTAAATCCGTTGAGTCGCTTGAAGCAACAACAAGACCGCTCGCAAGACTCGTAAAAAAAGAGAGAAGAAGGGAAGTCCCGATGACCACTTTTTTAGAAAGCAATTTAAACGCCTTATTTAAAGATGTAAAAGGCTATAACGCCAATTCCGCTAAACATATCCGTAATCACGCCGAAAAAGCCTCTGCTGAAAATATACATATTTATGAAACCAACGTCAAAGATTTGACGATTTTATATGAAGACAAATACCCCATTCACAGCATGAATGGTGCCGTTGCGGAAGCGGAAGCATTGGTGAAAGACCAAGTCTGCTACGGCAAGCATTCCATGAATATCGTGTTTGGTTTGGGCTTGGGCTATGTGCTGAAACCTTTGGTAACGGCATTGAAAACGAAAAACAGTCAAGCCAAAGTCATTATTTACGAAAAAAACCTCAATTTATTATACTTTACCTTAAGCAATATCAATTTAACCGAAGAACTCGCCCATGAAAGCATTTTGCTGTTTACTGATTCTGAACCCTTGTGGCAGTATGTGGAAACGCACTTGGTGCAAGGCGACGGCATCGGGATGATGATGTTGCCGGGGATGATTCACGCCTTTGGGGAAAGGCTCAAGCCTGTAGTCGAAAAGCTCAAACTGCATGCGGACAATGCCGTGCGTAACGCCAAGCTCTTGCAAGGGCGTAGCCGTTTATGGACGGATGTCTTCCTTCAAAATACGTCGTATTTACCCACAATGAACTCAGTCACGCATTTGCGAGATGCCTTTGAGGGTAAGACGGCTCTCATGTGTGGAGCAGGTCCTTCGTTAAATGATGTGCTGCCTCATATCCACGCCGTTCGAGACAAGCTCGTGATCTGTTGCGTTAGCGGAGCCGTTAAAGCCTTCAAAAAGCACGGTATCACGCCTGATTTTGTGTTTGGCATGGATTATTATGGTCCTGCCAAGCAAATGGAAGGCTTGGAAGCCCCCATGGCGGAAAGTCACATCATAACAGGTCCCAGTTCGGATACCTTCATGTTGAGCCAGCCCTGCAAAAGCCGTTGGTCGGCGTCTCTGAAATATAACGATCAATACACGACTTACCTAAACAATATGTTTGACGAAAAAACGCATGAGTATCACTCGGGTGGGACGGTGGCGTTTTACATGTTCTTGGTAGCGGTGGATTTGGGTTTCCGCACCATGATTTTAGCAGGGCAAGATCTTGCCTTACGAGGCATGCAAGTGTACGCCACAGGTGAAGAAGTCGAGCTAAATGGGAAATATCTGGTTTCTAAGGAACTGAACAACCGTGCGACCGAACTGCATTATGTGGAAGATTGGCACGGCAATCAAATTATGACCCAAGAAGATTATCGCCATTTCAAGTATCATTTCGACACCATTCGCAGTAAAATTCGTGTCGTGTTCCCTGACTTTAACGTCTACAATTGTTCGGTGGGTGGTGCCAAAATCGACGACATGGAAAACTTGCCGATTGAAGAGTTATTGCCTCGCTTGAACTTGCAAGAACGCATCGATGTGGATGCCATTGTTGAAGCAGGGATTCAGGTATCCCAAGAGCAAAGCAGTACGAACACCAAAGCCGAACGGCTTTATGAGGCGATGAAAGCACTCAAAAAGCACACAAAAGAAACCATTGAAGAAGCCAAAACGGCGATCCAAAAGCTTGAGACGCTGAAAATTCTCAAATCCAATTCGTGGACGGAAGCATCTGAACGGTATTCGGACGCCTTCAACCGCTTTTCAGAAACCTTGGAAGCGGAACCGTTGTTGAACGACACGTTTTATCACGAGCAGTTGGTGATTTACCAAGCCTACAATGATTTTGCGGAAACCGAAGCCGAGCATCGGGAAAACTTTTCGGTGGATGCTCAGTATCTGAAAACGATGATGAAGCTCTTGACGGATGCCATTTTGCCTCCTGTGGAAGCGGCGATCGTGAAGCTAGAAGATAGCTACGACTTGATTAAAGATGATGAACTCACCTTTAGCATTAAAACAGGCTGGTAGCTTTCGAACACCGTCATTGCGAACGCATGTGAAGCAATTTGTTTATACTTTTTCGCTACGATTTATTTTTCAGAATTTTGAGCTTCTAGTAGGCTAACCCCAAGCTTATAAGCCTGAACCAAGGTTTTTGGACTTAATAAAATAGATGGATAGTTCCGTTGGCTTTCCAGCGTACAGCCCACACATTCGGTTGAACATCCCGTCAACTGACGAAAACGCTTGGCTTGCTTGCCCTTCCACAGAGCTAAAAAATTATAATTATGTTCACGCACATTCCCATAACCTTTGGGGTTTTGTGGATGATGCACAAACTCTTCACAACCACCTATTTCACCTGTCGCCGACAAATACGCCCCAACCGTGCCAGCTTTACACTTAAATTGCTTGGGGGCATCAAACAAGGTATTGCGGTTTTCGCGTTGAGAGATTAAATCCACCGCCGACTTCATCGCTCCTTCTAAAGGCGTGCCTGTGTGATAGGTAAAGTCTAGGTCGCCCGCCTTGGCGTCCTGCAAGACTTGGCTGGTAATGTTAATATACATTTCTTCAAAAGGCTGTAAACGTTTACTGCTACGGCGTTCCATAAAATCAGGCAAGGCACTTTCACTCATCTGCACACTGCGACGCATCAAATTCAAGTTCCACTTGTCAGGCTTTAGCACATCTTTAACAAAGGCATACCACAAGGGCATTTGAGCCTCATTGTCAGGGGTACAAACTGTACAGAGTTGGACATCTAGTTCAGAATACCCGTAGGTTTGACGAGCATCCTTCAAGGCAAATAGCGTGTCAATCGTGTTTTGCCAAGCATCCCACGTTTGGGCTTTGGTGTGACGAACGCTATTATTGTAGTCCTTAAAACCTTCAATGCTTAATGACCACGTCAAGTGAAGATCGGGGCATCGGTGCATCAGTGTATGCGTAATTTCTAGCAAGCGTTCAGGTTTCCAAGCATTGGAAATAATGTAGACCGATTTCACCCGAGTAATACGATACGCCGCTTCGATGATCTCAATAATCTGCGGATGCAAGGTCGTTTCACCACCCGAATACACAATGGTATTTAAGGCACTGCCCATACTACTATAGGTGAGTTCTATTTCATCCAGGCCCATTTCATCGGTTTTTTGATTGAGGCTATCCGCAAAGGAGCAAAACCCACAGCTATAATTGCAACGAGTGGTCAAAATATGCGTCAACATGACAGGGTCAGGCGTAATGCCTAGACTTTGCTTGACGAGTCCTTTCGCTACAGGCAAGAGCAACGATCGGGGCGTTTTGGTGACAATCGGCGAACCCAAGACTTCAGGCGAAGGGGGGCTGAAATCGTAGCGACCTAAATCTACACCAAGCACTTGCCGACATTCATCTTCACAAAGTTGGCTAAGGGTTTCAATGTCTTCAAACGTTAACTGAGCTGTTGCAATTTTATCTTCTATCGAAGCAAGAGGCATAGAGCCATTTCCTATGTATTGTGTAGAGTTAATCACAATACATTTTAGCTTAAATAGGGTTAGATGCAAGCTTTCGCTAATGACGCCGTGTTCTGTGTTTGTCATTCTGTAATTAGCAAGGTATAATGAGACACATTATTATATAAATGAGACCTTAGTCTAGCCTATGACATCCTTCCACACTCTAAAACACAAGCTTAATGACTATTTTATTGGCGTCAATGGTACGCTGATTTTGGCGTTTGTCGGTTGTTGGCTTGGGGGCGTTTTCGACGGGCTGGATTCTTCGCTCATGCACATCACCATGCCCCTTGCCCTTCGTGACCTTACAGGGCAAGAACCCAAAGCGGTGGCATACCTAGGGAGCTATATTACGGCGATATTCCTCGTCGGGTGGACGCTTGGAGGGATTCTCTTCGGTTACATCGGCGACAGGTTCGGTCGGGTCAAAGCCATGATGGGATCGATTCTGCTGTATTCCATTTTTACGGGGCTAGGGGGACTTGCACCGAACTGGGAGCTTTTGGCGTTTTTTCGCTTCTTAACAGGCTTAGGCATCGGCGGAGAGTTGGTCAGTATTACGACGTTCTTGTCGGAAGTTTGGCCTGAAAAAAGCCGTTCTTTTGCGGTTGCTATGCTTATTAGCAGTTATCAAATCGGGCAGATGCTTTCTGGCGTACTCAACTACTTTGTACAAGATTGGCGTCACGCCTTCTTTTTCGGAGCCTTACCTGCCTTGCTCATTTTCTTTTTAAGACGCAACCTTGGCGAAAGCGAAAAATGGATGGATGATCAACTCACGCAAGCCGAAGCCCAACAAGAAAAAGCGTCGTTGTGGAAGCTATTGTTTGATGTAGAAAATCGTCGTAATTTGTGGGTGGGGGGCGTTTCGTTTGCCGCTTACCTTACCGTGTTTTGGGCGGCCTTGGCGTGGTTGCCTTCTTGGGTGGATAGTCTGCCAAACCGTCCTGATGATGCCCGTGCCATTCAAGTGATGAGTCAAGGTATTTTCGCTATTGTGGGATGCACCTGTGCAGGCTTTTTCACGCACCTTTTGGGGCGAAAAACCTCTATTTTCATTGGGAGCTTGGGTATTCTTCTTTCGTCGCTCATTTTATTTTTAGGCTTTAAAAGTTTTCACCCTGCCCTATACCTTGTCGGCGGAGCCTTTGGATTCTTTCACGGTTTAACGCAATCGTCGTTTTATGTGTACATCCCCGAGCTGTTCCCCACTCGCATTCGCATGTCTGCGGTTGGGTTTTGCTTTAATGTAGGGCGAGTATTCACCGCCCTTGCTGTTTTAATGGTGGGTGTTTTGGTTCAAGCCTTAGGAGGGTTTGCTCAATCCGCCATGGTATTTAGTTTGTTTACTATAATTATTATGGCAACCCTTTTCTTTGGTGAAGAGACCAAGGGCAAAGCGTTGCAATAAAAATCTATCGAAGCCTACCTAAAACAAGCGGAAGGGCTTACGGCTCTCTTCTTTCAAGAAAAGAATACTTTCCACATCTTCAGGGGTTAAAAGCTCTAAGCGAATGAGGATGTCCGCAATTTTGGCACGTTCACCCATCGCTGATTCAATGTACTGCTGGGTTTGAAGTGCTAGTTCCATTTGGGCTTGATCCACACGTCCAATAAACACAAGGTATTCCCCAATACGAATTTCATCGCCCAAGAAGCGAATCGATGCTTCCAACACTTTAGAATGAGGGGGCTTAATATATTGCTGACGTAAAGCAGCAATAAACAAATGGCAGGCATTTTGTAGCGACCATTCATATCTTGCACACATCATCGCCACGTTGTCATTGTGGCGAACGGCATCCAATAATAATACCATGTCACCATGTTCATTTAAGGAAAGGGTACGCAAGGCTTCTCGCCCACGTTCACTTAAAGTAGGCTTCCAAAGTTGTAAGAAGTCTTCACGACTAATCGAACTCAAACGGTGAATGCCAGCGTCTTTTTCTAGGTAGCTTTTTAAGTCCGTGTAAATAACCTGCTGAACCCACAAAGGCAAGTTTGCCATTTCAGAAAGCACTAGCCCCAGTTTGTTTGCTCTGGCTTGGGCTTCAGGGGAATTGTAATTCATTTTTTGCTTGGCTTTGGCTTCTGCACTAGGATTAGCTTGAGAAGCAGATAAAACGCCTTCCACCTTAATCTGACCGCTTGGGGAGCTGTCTGCATGAACGGCTTGTGGGTGAAGCGAAGGTTTTGCTTGAGTTGGGAAATCAGACATAAGAAAGTATCCTTATTGGTCAAGAAATAAGCAGTCGGTTAAATGATATGTTCAGTATAAAAGATTATAGGCTCGTATTTCTTAAATAGACACAAAGAATCCTCTATCAATACCATTTTCTTCCTTTTGTAGAAAGCTATAGAAGACTCTGCGAAAGCGGTTTTATAATGTTTTATGCTTCCTCACAATAATGCGGAAAGTAATGGTATACTGTTGTATAAGTAGAAAATAAGGAGTTTTCTTGATGCAACAAATTGCAATAAGTCTAATCGAATGGCAAAAACGCTTCGCTACAGAAGAAGCCTGCATAGAATACCTCTACCAGATCAGATGGGCAGATGGATTCACCTGCCCCCAATGTGCCGAGAAACACCATTACTTCATTAACGGCTACAATCTCTACGAATGTGCCAGCTGTGGGAAAAGAACCAGTATCACCGCAGGCACACTCTTT
>JAJTHC010000056.1 GCA_021299615.1 Vampirovibrionales bacterium | reverse complement strand
TGATAATTTTCTGTACAGTGTCTATACGTTGTCGCTACGATTATTTTGTTCTGTTATGTAGGTCTGTCTACACGCCCTCACAAAATAATCTAGGCTCCTAGTCTAGCCTACTGTACAGAAAACTCTAATTTCAGCTATAAAACCTAAAAACGTAGACGAACTGTTCGAAAAAGCCCTTCAGGCTTCTCGTCAAGGAGAGGTTCGTGTACTGAATCCGAATCCCACACACTTTAATGCTTCTGAAAACTTTGTTCAACAGTGGGGAACTGCAATAGATCCTCATACCATTTCATAGATTAAATAGCATCCACCTATTTGAAGACAGCCCCTAAAGTATATTCGCCCTTTTTTCAAAAGAATGTTACAATTTCTTTACAAACAAAGGGCTAATACTTCGGCGTTGTCCTGTTTGTTAGAGGGAATCAGCAATTAGGCTATTCTAGGAGCTTAGATTTTTTGTGCGGGCGTGTAGGCAGAACTACATGGGCAAACAAAAAATCGTAGCGACAACGAAGAGACAATCGATGGCTTTCTCTAACAAACAGGATTACATCCCCTTTGAGATGTATCTTCGCTTAATCTACATCACACGGAGGGTATAAACCGCAAGGTTATTTTCAAAAGCACCATAAGCTCCTATACTTACAGTATGCCATAAGTTTTTGACCCTCCTTCAAGTGAAGGGCGACGACTTCCGCACGTTGTGAATAAGGGAATTGAAAAAATCTGCAAGCCGTCATGCCGTGTCGCCATGAAAGCACTTGCTCCACAACATCAACAATTTACCCCCTAGCTTGAACAAAAAGGAGAGATACCGTCCATGACGCTAAATCAAAACGAATTACAAGCCCCCATTCTACGTATTATGGTGGTCGACGACAACGCCAATCACGCCGCAGGCATTAAGCAGTTGATTGAACTGCAATCAATGCACAAGGTGGTAGGGATTTGTAGCAATGGCGATGAAGCCGTGCGTCGGGTCGGGCATACGGATGTCGACATCGTACTTATGGATATGAACATGCCTGAACTCGACGGCATTTCCGCCATTCAACAGATTCTCGTCAAAAAGCCCGAGATTAAAATCTTGACGCTTACTGGTAGTGATGATCCTGACACCGTCTACAAAGCCATGCGTGCAGGCGGTCGAGGCTACATCCTTAAAACCATGATTACCACGCAATTGATGCGTGCTTTGGAAGACATCAATGCAGGGCGTATTTTCATGCCGACTAGCATTGCCACCAAGTTCTTTGACGAGTTCCATACGATTGTACAGAAGGTTTCGCAACCTGATCCACATCGTCAAGCTTTGTTGAGCCAGTTGACGTCTCGTGAAAAAGAAGTCTTGAAATTGTTGACGGAAGGCTTAACCTATAAAAGTATTTCTGATCGATTGGTCATTTCCGAAACCACGGTTAAAACCCATGTGAACAACATTTTCCAAAAATTGCAGGTAAACGATCGTACCCAAGCGGTCTTGTACGCCTTGAAGTTCGGTTTGGTGGATACCAGCGACAAATTGCCTAGTGTGGTATAGCCGAATTGATAATTTCCTTTACAGTGTCTATACGTTGTCGCTAAGATTTTTTTGTTCTGTTATGTACGTCTGTGTACACGCCCTCACAAAAAATCTAGGCTCCTAGAATAGTCTAATAGCTCATTTTATCTATAAAACACTATAGCTTTTAAAGTTTGGGTATAGCCGAGTTTATAAGTTCCTGTACAGAATAATTTAAACTTGGCTATACAAACGAGCTTCAGCAAATTGATGTAAGGCATACAAAATGCGAGACACCGCCTTACCATCCCCATACGGGTTTTGAGGCACGCTTTCTTGCGACGCCGTTCTGGATAAAATCGCCGATGCTGACTCAATCAACGCCGTTTTATTCGGACCAATCAACTGCACCGTACCTGCTTCCACCGCTTCAGGACGCTCCGTCTCATTTCGCAACACCAAAATCGGAATCCCCAAAGACGGGGCTTCTTCTTGCACACCGCCAGAATCCGTTAAAATCAACGAAGCTTCTTGCATCAACAAGCAAAACGGCTCATACTCTTGAGGTGCCAACAACTGAATACGCGGATGCCCCCCCAAAACGGCTTCCACACGAGGCTTCACATTCGGATTGGGATGCACAGGCAACGCCAAAACCACATCGTCAAAACGATTCACGATTTCAAGCAAGGCATCTAAAATAGCGTCCAACGGTTCGCCAAAGTTTTCTCGACGGTGAACGGTCGCCAGTACCAAACGTTGCCCTGCTTCAAGCACCACAGGTGACGGTACTTGCTTAGCTTTTGCAGATGCCAACGTTTCAAACAAGGCATCAATCACCGTATTACCTGTCACATAAATCCCCGATGCTTTCGCCCCCAAACGCAGAAGATTTTCTTCAGACGTTGCGGTGGGTGCAAAAAAGAGATCCGCCACGGCATCCGTCAACACACGGTTGATTTCTTCAGGAAAGGGAAAATCCTTATTATACGTGCGTAAGCCTGCTTCCACATGCCCCACAGGAATGCGAGCATAGTAGCAGGCAAGGCTGGCGGCAAAAGTGGTGGTGGTGTCTCCATGAACGAGGACGACATCGGGCTGATGTTCCGCCAAGACGTCTTTCATCGCCAATAACACTTTGCTGGTGATGTGAAAGAGATCTTGATTAGGTGCCATAATGTTGAGATCCACATCGGGGTGAATATCAAAGAGGTTCAAGACTTGATCCAACATTTGGCGATGCTGTGCCGTGACACAGACCACAGATTCTATCCACGAACACGCTTCTAAGCCTTTGACCACAGGTGCCATTTTAATCGCTTCAGGGCGTGTGCCAAACACGCTCATCACCTTCAGGCGTCGAGGCAAGGGCGAAAGAACGTGGTCTTCTAAGCAAGGGGAAAAAGGCATGGGGGGAATCCTTTTAAAACAATTTACAATTTATAATGATGATTGTAACTTAAACAGATTCCCCAACCAAGTCTTCTATAAACCGTTTTGACCAAAGTGGTTTTCAATCAACTTCATTTTCTCTAAAATTTTTGCAGTCTTAGCCGTATTGTTTTGATTCAACGATAAGGCTTTGTCAATATCAGCAAAGGCCTCTGCCTTTTTCGACAAAATGGCATACAACAAAGCTCGATTGGTATACGCATCGGTGTAATTGGCATTGAGTTCAATGACTTTAGTATAATCCGCTAAAGCGGTTTCATATTGCCCTTGCTTGACTTTCACCACACCACGATTGAAATACGCCACGGTATAAGTAGGATTAAAACTAATGGCTTGGTTATAATCTTCCAATGCCCCTGTGAAATCACCTAAGTTGTATTTTGTAATTCCACGATTGAAATAGGCATTGCTATT
>JAJTHC010000075.1 GCA_021299615.1 Vampirovibrionales bacterium | reverse complement strand
CCGTCTACGACTTCGCCGATGCCTTGCTAGAGAAACGCCCTGAACTACTGGTTTATCTGCTGGATGAACGGTTGACGTCGAAAATTGCGGAACAACATATTCGAGAGTCGGGTAAAGCCCCCAGTCGGCATAAGGGTTTGATTGATGAAGAAGCGGCTCGTGGGATTTTGGCGGACTTTCTCAAGACGCCTCCTGAACGACGCAATCTTTACAATCCTATATAGTTCGTAAACTTTCCAGTTGAAGCAAAGCCGTGTACGTGGGTAAAATATAAAGGGTTTCCCCCTCGTTTACCCCTGCTAACGCCAGATGCACCGCTTCTTCTAAAGACGGCTCCACCTGCGGATGCCAAGTCGTGTCCAGCGTTGCATGTTGCAAGCGATTCGCCAAGTCATAGGCACGTTTACCGCTCACAGTGTAGCGTTCCGCATTCGGATGCGTGGCTAGTAACTGCTCAAAATCGGCATCCCAAATCCACGAGACATCCTCGCCGTCGGCATAAGAATCGTTCAAAGCAATTAAAACGTGTGCCTTTTTATCATCACACACGGTCTTAATGACTTCAGAGGCACCTGCTGGATTTTTAATCAGCATAATTTGAACAGATTTGCCTTCAATCACACGCTTTTCAGCCCTGCCAAACATGGCATGGTGCGTGTCTAACGCCGTTTGAATGGCGGTGACGGGTGTGTGATAATGCCCTGCCACAGATGCCCCTGCTAAAACATTATAAGCGTTATACAGCCCCAATAGTGGGCTTTTTAGGATGATCCCCTGCCCGAGGACGTGGTGATCCAACCGCAAGTGCCAGCCGTCGGCTTCTACTTGTAGAGGCATGATGCTGGCGTCTAAATCAGGACGCTTCAAGCCACAGCCTTCACAAAACCAGTCGCCCAAATGAGCAAAGCTACGACTACGATACAGCACCGCCTGTCCACATTCAGGGCAATTCGCCACTTCTTGCGGATGAGGTACCGTCTTCGCCAAACCTGTTGGCGTTTCTTCCCCAACGTCATGGCTTACATTCAAGCCAAAATAAAAGACGCCAAGTCCCTGTTTTTCGGCATTTCGCCCCATGCCCACGAGCATGGGATCATCCGCATTTAGGAATAGCGTGCCTGTGGTAAAGGGAATGCCTTCTTCGATAAAGGCCGCCGTGGTCGAAAGTTCCCCATAGCGATCCAGCTGGTCTCGAAAGAGGTTCATCACCACTAAGTCAGACGGCATCACGGCTGGAGCAACCTTGCCGACGGTGGCTTCATCCGTTTCTAGCACCGCTACTTGGGCGTGATAAGCACCGCTCCACCCAACAGCTTGAGCCAAGCTCGTGGTGATGCCATACACCAAGTTCGCCCCTTTTTCATTGAGCAAGCAGGCGTTGTGATTGGCTTCAAAGATGTCTCGTAAGAAGGTGGCGGTCGTTGTTTTGCCGTTGGTGCCTGTTAGCATCACACGAATAGCAGGCAATTTTTTACCTAAGGCGTTTAACAATGGCGGATGCCACCTTAAAGCAAGCTTACCAGGTAAGCTTGTGGCGGAACCCTTGCCACTCAAGCGAATCGCCAAGCTAAGGGCTTTGACTAAAAGGCTTGCCAAGGCATCTTTGAGCGTCCATGGGGATCTAGGGTGTTGGGATTTTTTTTCAGGTATCATCACATTATTTTACACCGAAATCTCTAAAAGCAGTTATACTATTATATGTTATGTTGGAAGGATGTCCCGTTGACTACGTCTGCCACTAAAATACGAAATAAAGTGCCACCCAAATTGTGGGCGTTGGCGATGCTTACGGTGCTTTATGGTGCCGTGGTCTTCGCAGGATTTTTAACCCCTTATGCTCCGAACAGCGTGCGAGAAACGCAGTCCTATCTACCGCCCACGCCGATTCAATGGCGAAATATGCAAGGGGCGTGGAGCCTTCCTTATATTTTTCACTATAAACGTGTGTTCGACACGAAAAACTTACGTTTCACTTATGAACCCGAATTGAGCAAACCTTACCCGCTCAAACTAGGCGTCAAAGGCGATGCTTACACGATGCTAGGCTTTATTAAAAGCGATTGGCATTTACTCGGCGTGGATGCCCCTGCCAGCTTGAGCTTTTTGGGGCGTGATGTGAACGGCAGGGACAACTTTTCAAGGCTCTTACACGCAGGGCAGATTTCCTTATTTATTGGCTTTTGTAGTTTGTTGGTGTCTTTACCGTTGGGGCTAAGCATCGGGGCATTGTCAGGCTACTTAGGCGGATGGGTGGATAACGTCTTGATGCGATTGACCGAAGTCTTAATGTCGATCCCTTCAATTTTTCTTTTGGTGAGCCTTGCTGCTTTATTGCCTGCTAGCCTAAGCAGTGGCGTGCGATTTGTCTTGGTTTCTATGTTGATGGCAACCATCGGCTGGACGGGGCTGGCTCGAGTCATTCGAGGCATGGTCTTAAACATCAAGCAAAACGCCTTTGTCGATGCCGCTCGTTGCATGGGGGCGAGTCTGCCTCGTTTGATTTTTAAGCATATTTTGCCACAAACGGCGTCTTATGTGGTGGTTTCGTTGACGTTGGGCGTACCGGGGTATATTTTGGCGGAATCAGGCTTGAGCTTTTTGGGCTTGGGCATTCAACAACCCGATGCGAGTTGGGGCAATATGCTGAAAGAAGCTCAAGAACTCTCTAATTTACTAGAGCATCCGTGGATGTTGGCACCAGCGGTCTTTATTTTCTTGGCGGTGTGGAGCTACAATTTGCT
>JAJTHC010000195.1 GCA_021299615.1 Vampirovibrionales bacterium | reverse complement strand
GGTAATGGCATCCATGGTGTAAGGCAGGGTGAGTAGGGCATCGGGGTTTTTGCGGAGGGTTTGCTTGACGCTTTGCCACATCGCCGAAGCCACATAAGTGGGCGTATACGTTTCTTGGCACCCTTGAAACGCAGGCACAAATAGGATGATACCCTCATAATCAGCTTGCACATGGGGCAACACATACAGGCTAGTCACGGCACCCAAGCTAATTCCTGAAAAGAAGCAGGTTTCCATTTTTTGGATGCTAAGGGCGGTTTTGAGCGTGTCTAGCTGGCAAAGCCTGTTGAGATCTTCAATACAGGACGCCAAGTTACCCGCCTGTAAATGATGATTCACGCCAAAGGACGGCAAATCAATGCCAATCACGGCATCCAGCGTGCCGTCTTCAATCAGGCTTTTCCAAAACGGCGATGCCCATTGAAAGCTACCGCCTAGCCCAGCGACATAGACCAAGGTTTTGCCAAAATCACCGTCGGGCAAACGATTGCTTTTGAGTCCCGTAAGCTGGAAGGGGGCGTCTTTTTGGGGCAGGTTTACCGTCGCTTCAAGCAGATGCATTGATTCTTGCGTTAAAGCAGACATGGCAAAACATCCTTTGCGAAGGCGTGGGCTTGGCGTTCGGCGTGCGAAGGAGAAAACTGTTCTTGCGTGGCAAGCAAACGTTCTTCTCGCAGGGCTAGACGCTCCGCATCTGTCAGTGACAGCACGGCATCGAGGGCGTCCGTAGCGTCGACGGCATCTGACTGAAACACGGGTGTGCCAAAGGCTTCGGCTTGTAAGCGAAACAGCGAAGCGTGACGGCTTAGATCCAACATTGCATCTGCCACTTGGAAGAGCTTGAGGGCTTCATTCGTAGGCAGTGCCATCCACGCCAAACGGGGGAGTCCTTGGGGATAAAGCGTTTTGAGGCGATCTTGCATGGCATCGAGCAAGCGATCTTCTCCCTTGAAGGTTAAGGCGATTTGTAGCTGGTGATGACGTTGAAGCAAGCCGTGCAAGTGATGAATCACCGCAGGCGTCCAATCGGCAGGGTGAACGTCCACCGCCAAAAGGGGATAGCCATAATTCGCCCCAAAGTCTTCCTTAAACCGCTTGCTCATGGACGCCAAAGGTCGAAGAGGGGCGGATAAAGGCGTGTTCAGGCTAGCTAAATCGATTTGCGTGGAGGCATAATCGCCTAAGAAAAGGGCGGTACTGACGATGTCTCGTTGGGCATCGCTGAAGAGCAGGGCATCGGGGGCGTGTTGATACAGCTTGTTTTGAAGACCTTGCCAGTCATACGAAGGGACGGCTTCTAGCGTATCTTCCGCATGAAAACGAGAGCCTTTAGGGGCTTCAATGCTCGTGCCGATATTTAGCCAATGGAGCTGAAACCGTGTTCTATCTAAGGCGTTAAGCACAGGCATCCACGGAGGGGTGGGGGCTTCGGCGTGATTCAAGGCACGAGTCACCATCACCACTTGCGTTTTCGTGCGAGCTTCACGAGCGTCAGGCGTAGGCTTTTTTTCTCGCTGAATACCGCTCAACGCTTGATGCCACAAGGCATCTAAGGCTTCATTCCACACGCCTTGATCCTTCAAATGTTGAGGCGTGATGCCCACATCCACCGCAGGATTTTCAATGCGTGGCGGACTCATCGACAACGCCTTAAGCGAGACGTCCAAACGATGCACGAGGGCGTCTTTTTCGGCGTCGCTTGCAGGAGGCAAAGCAGGAGCGACCAAGCTTTTACGAAGTTCTAAGGCACGATGCCCCGTGAGTTCTAGGGCGTGATTGTACGCCTCAATCGCCTTTTCGCTTTGCCCGAGCAGATCATAAGCGTCGCCTGCTTGAATCCACGCTTGGACGTGCTTGGGATGAGCGTCCAAGAGACGTTCTAGCACTTGCACACGGGCATCTTGCTTGCCTTGTTCGGCGAGCAAGTGAGCCAAGGCTTCCAAGGCATCGGCATCGGTGGGGAGCTGTTCTAAAAGCGTGACTAAATGCGTCATGGCTTTAAGCGAGTCGCCTGCTTGAGCGAAATACATCGCCATTTGACGGTGCAGTTCGGGTGCATTTTTGCCGTATTCGGTGGCTTTTTCGTAAGCGTCTAAGGCATCATGCAGACGCTCCAAACGCTCTAGGCAGACGCCTTTTAGAAAGTACAACATGGCTTCTTCAGGATGCGTTTCCAGCCGATTTTCAATCACGTTCAAGGCGTTTTCGCTTCCGTCATGGCGGACGTAAAACTGGTAGGCTTTCAGCGTCACTTCAACGGCTCGGGGGTGGGTGGCATGGGTTAGTGCGACGGCTTCTTCAAGGGCGGACGCCGTTTCATCAAGGAACTGTTGCGTTTCGAGCAGATCGGCTAAAAGCAGGTAGGCATCGAGGGTGTGATTGTTGAGGGTATCGTCTGCTTTTGTGGGAAGGCTGACGGCTTTATGCAAGGCTTCAATCGCATGGGGGACGTCCTTATTTTCGGCGTGAGCTTGCCCTAGTTTCGTCCACACGGGGATTTGATTTGCGGCGATATGGCTGGCTTGTTCGAGCAGAACAACCGCTTTTTCAGGGGAATCGGCATGGTTTAAAATGGCGTTGGCAAGGGCGTAAGGAAACTGCCACACATGGGGATGCGTTTCCATGGCATTGAGCAAGACGGCTTGCCCTTGCGAGAAATCCGCTTGAGCGAAGGCACGTTCGGCGTTTTGGAGCAGGGCCTCTTGGGCATCGGTGAGGGCATCGTTTTGGCAGAGCTTCATGGGGGGAGTCTTCCTATTTTCAAGTATGTTTTTTTACACTTGGATAAACTTCATGATGAGGGTCAAACCAAATGACATGAAACTTTTTGTCTTCTTGAATACCATAGATCCTTTTTATTCCAGATAATCTTAATGAAAATAATCTTTCAGGATATTCAGATTCAATAATACGATCACGTACAAGAATAGAAAGACGTTCTTTATAGTACTTTGACATTCCATTTGTATCAACAAAATGATTATTTTTATCGTCTTGTTTTATTTCGGACCATTTCATCGAAGCAAAATCATTCATACACTTTTTAATAAAGGTATCTAATAAAATCCAAGGACAGCGAACTTTTGCTTTAAGAACCTCTTCGTCAACCGAATCATACCTAAATTCAATGAGATTATCCGATGTAGTAATGGGTGCTTGTTTTGTTTTGAGTTCTTGCGTACGATGCTTCGCTTTCTTTGTGTTATTGTTCCCCATTTAAAGCATCAATTCCTTGTTCATCAAGAGAAATATAATAATTATAAATATCATTCGTTGTAATCAACGCATTACCACGTTCGGTTTGATTGTAACCTTCACGAGCCTTAATCCAAGGTAGTTCTGAATGGGTTGAGTCGCTTAATTCAGCCCCTGTTTTATCACCGTAATCTTCTAATACTTTGTCAATACTTTCTTTTTCATCTTCTGTCAATCCTTCAGGACTTAAAGAATCTGTAAAAAGAGTCACAGCCTCTGCAGGACTTAGCTGGTAAAGCCCTTTGTGTTTTTGGAATAAGTCGGTAATCACAGGACCGTTAATCCATGCGTAAATAGGAGATTCAAAAAGCGGCTCATCTTTCCATACCAAATGCCACACAAAACTATAATAGCAAAGCTTCTGTAGTTTCATGGTTGTAATGGAACGACCCAGCTTTTCCATAATGTATTTGGAAAGATCAAACACATTAGCCATTTTTGGACTCCTTTTAATACCTTGATTTAATATATATTTATCATTATGAAGTAAATAAATTGTTTTGGATAGAAGTGTCTTTTGTATACCACACAAATAAATGAATAAGCACATTGTCAAAAACTAGAAAAAAACGAAAAGAAAGCTAATTCCGACGCTTGCCATCCAAACCCTTCACTCTCATGGTACAATAAGTATTATGAGAGTTTTTAATAGAGAAGAAACAGAGACCCCCTAATGCGAATCTTAATTTCCAACGACGACGGCATTCAAGCCAACGGTATCCATGCCCTCGCCAAAGCCTTGAGCCAGCATCACGAAGTCTATGTGGTGGCACCTGAAAAGGAACAATCCGCTCAAGGGCATGCCTTGACCCTGCATCACCCCTTGCGAGCCGTTGATTTTACCGAAAAGTTCAACAAAGAAGGGGCAAACGTCCAACAAGCTCTTGCGATTTCAGGCACGCCGAGCGATTGCGTCAAGCTTGCCATTACCACGCTATTGAAAGAGTCCCCTGTCGATGTCGTGATTTCAGGTATGAATCACGGCCCAAACTTGGGAGGCGATGTCGTCTATTCAGGCACGGTGTCGGCTGCTCTTGAAGCCGCCATGAATGGTGTGCCAGCGATAGCGACCAGTGCCTTCGACGGCTACAATCCGCTTTTTGACTATGATGATGCGTGTCGATATTTAGCCAGCGTCTTACCCGACTTGGTGGATTTATTGAAGCATTCGTCTTGTATGGTGTTGAATGTAAACGTGCCAGCGGTGGAAGCCCAGTATTACGCAGGGCTGAAGCTCTGTAAGTTGGGGCATCGCATGTATAGCGATTTTTACGAAAAGCGTCAAGATCCCCGAGGCATAACGTATTACTGGCTCGCAGGGGAACTGGTGCAGACGGGGTCTCATGCGGAAGAGGATGTGGAAGCCATTCGCAACAATTATGTGACGGTCACGCCGATTCATGCGGACTTAACCGATGAAACCGTCTACACGCTTTTACAAGGCAAGCTCTAAAAAGCTTTTTGCTTT
>JAJTHC010000119.1 GCA_021299615.1 Vampirovibrionales bacterium | reverse complement strand
TTAGAGTTTTCTGTACAGTGTCTATACGTTGTCGCTACGATTATTTTGTTCTGTTATGTAGGTCTGTCTACACGCCCTCACAAAATAATCTAGGCTCCTAGTCTAGCCTACTGTACAGAAAACTCTAAATTCAGCTATAATTCTGTGTCAAAACAAGCCGTTTTTTTGTTATGTACGTCTCTGTACACCTCACACATCTGCGAGTCTAGGCTCCTAGAATAGCCTAAGTACAGAAAACTCTAAACTTGGCTATAAATGCGAGGCTTCCGAGACATTTTGCGGACGTCGTGCAAATCATTAAAATTGTGCGTTCAGCGTTTCATGCACGTGATGAATCACCCAGTCAGGCGTCGATGCCCCTGCCGTCAACCCGATGCGGTTCGCCTTGTTTAAAGCCTCCGTGATTTCGGGGGAAGCTAGCTCTTCAGGCGTTTCAATATGAAAGGCTGGCGTGCCGATTTCCACACACAATTGAGCCAAATGCGTCGTGTTGGAGCTGTTCTTGCCCCCCACCACGATCATCACATCCACCTCATGAGCGAGTTCAGCAGCGGCATGTTGACGGAAAAAGGTTGCGGGGCAAATCGTATTATGCACCTTCAGTTCTTTGGCGACCATGCTTAAATGCTTCACCATATCAAAAAAGCTGTCTTCCATTTGCGTGGTTTGAGACACCACCCCAATGCGACGGCGTGGCAAGTCTTTCAAGGCGTCTTGAATATCCCGAGGGTGTGAAATCGCCACGACTTTGGCTCCGTCGACTTCAAGGGCATACGCAGTAATACCAATGACTTCAGGGTGATTCGCCTTGCCCACAATCACTACGGTATAGCCTTCTTGAGCGAGTTCAACGGCTTTGTTCTGCACCAAGCGAACATCGGGGCAGGTGGCATCGCTGACGTGGATGCCTCGTGCTTCGGCGAGCTTGACGAGTTCAGGGGGGGCACCGTGCGTGCGGATCACGCAAACGGCTCCGTCAGGCACATCGGCGAGGTCTTGCACGGTGTGAATGCCCATGGCTTCTAGGCGTTGGATTTCCTGCTGGTTGTGGATGAGTTGCCCGAGTACATAGGTGGGGCGATCTTGCGTTTGGTGCGTGTCGTGGGTGTCGATGGTTTTGTCGACGGCTTTTTTCACGCCATGGCAAAAGCCGGCATGTTTTGCCATTTTAATGAGCTTGCCATGTGTCGTAGGTGTTTCAAGGGGTATAGCAGGGCTTTCGGAGGGGGTCGTTGTCGTCATAGGGGTTTAGCCTTCCATGATTCAGTGATTTCGTAAGCTTTAGCATAACATAGTCAATTATAGATTTCGACACTTTTATTTTCAAAAAGTCTATGCTAAGATAGCACAGCTTTTTCTTTTTTCGTTTTTGTGTGAATAACACGCTTAATGCAAAATGGATATTAGCAAAGCTGGTACTATTTTGGCAAAGGCTTTTTATTTTACATTTATTTTCACTTGATTTATGACAGCTCCCTAAGAAAGGACAGATGATATGAGTTCCAACATTTCAGTGGCATCCACTACCCCAACAGCTTCAGGACTTCCTGCAAAGAAAGCGACGACAAAGGACGTCGAAACGGCAACCAGTTTGCCTCAAACGTCAAAAGCCAAAACTTCGGCGACCCCTTTAGAACCCCAAAAGCCTGCGACAAGCGTTTATGCGTATGAAACAGCTCGTCAAGATTTTGAATCCGCCAAGAAAGCAAACCCCGACGCATACAAGCAATATGCGTTAAACGGTTCAGATTTAAAGGCGGAAAGCGTTTCAACCAAGAATGCCCTGCTCACCCGTTTTGAAACGGGAACGATTGTGAAAGAAAGCAAGCCTGGCGAACCTGTTACAGTAACGTCTCCCAATGGTTTGGTGATTGAATCCGCCATTTTGAATAAGGGTGATGTTGAGCAGGAACTCGCTAAAATTGACCAAAGCGTCGATGCCTTGAACTTGCCGAATCCGAAGTCTGAAATCAAGGACATCACAGAAAAGCAATTGACGCATAACTTGGCGGAATCCGAGATTTGGGGCATTACGATGTCGAATCCTGATGCCGTCACCATTAACGAAAAGACCGAAGATATTGATGTCACGACGCCTTCAGGTGTCTTTCACTTAGACAAGCAAGACAACATTCACTTTGATCGTGCAGACGGTAAAGCCAAAGTGACCTTAGCCCCTTCTTTGAAGACGGACAAGGTTCCTTCTACGGAAGGCGAGGCAAAAGTCCCTAGTACGGAAGTGGCGACAAAAGAAAAAACGGTACAAAAAGCAGCACCTAAGAAGCTTTCATTAACGGCGTAGGTTTTGAACTAATTCTTTGTCCCCTCTCCTAATTTTAGGAGAGGGAAGAGAACGTCTTTAGACGTTCGAGGGTGAGGTTAAACCCTAGACTACGTTTGTGAGTTTAACCGCCCCCTAACCTGTCGAAGCTAAAGCTTCTCTTGGGAAAGAAAACCGTTGGTTTCCTCTCCCAACCTCTCCATCCTAAAGGAGTAGATTCACTTCGTGAATAAGAAAGGTTGTCCCCCCTCCTAAAATTAGGAGGGGGGACAGGTTGCTTTATAACTAATTAAGTTGCTTGTATTCCGCCAAAAACGGAGCCGATTCCATTTCTTCTTTCATGCGATTTAACGCTGTTTGAACGACTCGGCTGGCACGGCTGGCCGAAATGCCAAACTCGTCGCCAATTTCACGCATACGCTTGTTTTTGAAATAGCGGGCTTCAATTAACTTGCGGTCACGTTCAGGCAAAACATCTAAGCACTTACGCACCAATTTTGCCAATTCGTTGGATTCTGTTTTTTCGTCAGGCGTTTGACCTTCATCCCGCAATTCGTGGGGATTGTCGGCTTCCATCATGCCATCTACACTTAAAATGCTGGCATACATGGCTTCACGAACGGCACCTTTTTCAGGGGCGAGGTCATCGTCGAAGGCTTCGGCACAATCGTTGCCGTCGATGATTTCAGCATCCGTATTGCGAAGGCTGTACCACTTGTAACGATACCGCAATTCGTTACGCACCGCCCATTTAATGGCGGTGGACAAATAGGTGACGTTAAAATCACGGTCGGGATACTTTTCAAACAAAAGGTGAATGGTTAAGGCACCGATGTTGACAATTTCACTGGCGTCAATTAAATGATTGGGCAAACGGCTATGTTCGACACGAGCCACCGTTTCAACCAATTCCATGTAATCTTTAAGATCACGGCTTTTGAGTTTTTCAGGAGCGATACTGGCACTTAGCCCGTGACGGACTTTTTTACCTGTACCTTTTTCAGCGTGGTTTTTTTTAGAGCGAAGAGGAGATTGAGACATTATACGTAGAAATTCCTTTTTCTAGGTAGACAGGACTCACTAGGGCTTTATGTGTCACGTTTATAGAGAGAAATACTTGCTAAAGAGCGGGGCAACGATGAAAAACATAAAGTGAAGAGAGACTGCATTGTTACGGACTTGCTAATAGGGAGAGAATCCGTTGGGGTGCTTATAAAATGTAGCACAAAAGAATCTGAAAAGCACTGAAAGCCAGTGAACAGGATTTGTAGAAAGATGTGTGCATTGAATAAACGAGCAACGGAATAGTAGTAGTAAGTAAATAACGCCAGAATGGACTTGTGTAGACATCAAGCGGGGTATGCGTCATACTTATATTACTACAATAATAAAAGACAACTTTCAACCCTTTTTGCCTTTTCATTACAAATCTTAATAAAAGCTAAAGGGGTGCTTTGAAAAACTTAATAGTTTCCCCCATTTTTGTTTCCAAAAAAACAAAAGCTTGTGTTAT
>JAJTHC010000217.1 GCA_021299615.1 Vampirovibrionales bacterium | reverse complement strand
GAATAGGTGCCGTGAGATGTTCCAATTGTGACTGTCTTACGTTCTTCGACCCGTGTGCCTAGCACAACGGCTATTTATTTAAACCCCTACGCCAACGAGCGAAGAAGTAGGAAAGTTCACGACATTCAATATAAAGGACTATAAGTGATGCAACATCCACTTATTCGTGAAATCGAAAAAGAGTACACCCGTACCGATCGCCCCGTACTTTTCCCTGGGGACACTGTACGAGTCAACGTAAAAATCGTTGAAGGCAGCAAAGAACGTATTCAGGCGTTTGAAGGCATTATCATCGCCAAACGCGGCGCAGGCGTGGGTGCCACCTTCCGTGTGCGTAAGGTGTTTCAAGGCGTGAGCGTTGAACGTACCTTCTTGATTAACTCCCCACGAGTTGAAACCATTACCGTATTACGTCGTGGACGTGTGCGTCGTGCGAAGCTTTATTACTTGCGTGATCGTATGGGTAAAGCGGCTCGTATTCGTGAAAAAACCACGGGTTATGCAGCTCCAACAAAATTCGGATCGATTTTGGTTGCTAATGCCAACAATCCTACCGAAGGCACGAAAAAATCCAAGAAAAAGAAATAGTTTTTTCTTGATATTTAGTTTTATAGCGTGGAAGAAATGTCTTCCACGCTATTTTTATGACTTATTTTGGTGATTTCTCCTCCACATAAAGGAGCCTCCAAAAGTTCTCTTGCTCTCCGCCGATACCTTATTCACAAGCATTTCAAACATTCACGACGTTAAGAGAGATTTTAATTTTAACCCCCTGAGAGATTATTTTACACCTAGGGGTTTTATTGACTTATTAAGATGAGAGACTAGGAGAGAACAAACACATGGGCATTATTATCAATACCAACATTCAGTCCATTAGTTCACAACGTCTATTAAACGTGAACACGATGAACTTGTCCAAAAGCTACGAAAAATTGTCGTCAGGCTTTAAAATCAACCGATCCAGCGATGACGCCGCAGGACTTCAAATTTCAGAAAGCTTGCGTTCACAAATCAGAGGCTCCCAACGTGCCTTAGACAATACGCAAGACGGCATCAACGTCCTTAACGTCGTCGACGGTACTTTCCAGACGGTCGTCGATAACCTTCAGCGGATGCGTGAACTCACCGTTCAAGCCGCTAACGATACCAACTCTTCCCAAGAACGCAGTGCGGTAAGCATTGAAGTTCGCCAGCTTTCAGCGGATTTAAACCGTATTGCGGCAGCTACCCAATTCAACAAACGTAGCTTATTAAATGGCAGTATCACCAGTTATTACCTACAAGTGGGTTCTAATTCAAATTCTCAGGTGGATCGCATAAATATTGCCAACGTCGGGGGAGTTAATCCCTTCAGCAGTATTACGTCTTCGGCTTTATTTAGCATGACGGCAGGCTCTTCTCTCGGTTTTGGCAATAACAGTTCGGCTCTCAATACATTAAGTAAAATCGATGTCGCCCTTGCTCGAGTGGGCAACCGTCGAGCCTCCTTAGGTGCGATGATTAACCGCCTTGAATCCAGTAGCAAGAACCTAGGCATTGCGATTGAAAACTTGTCAGGGTCTGAATCACGCATCCGTAATACGGATATTGCGAAGGAATCGGCGGAAATAACCAAGAATCAGATTTTACAGCAGGCTTCGGCTCAAGTTTTGTCTCAAGCGAATCAATTGCCCCAGCTAGCGTTGAAGCTCCTTCAGCAATAAGTTCTATTTTTATTACTCTCTCTCTCTCTCTTTTAAGATTCTGGCTTTTCTTTCTAAGGTATTGTTCTCTTTCTCTATTTTTATTTCTCTCTTTCTCTTAAAAACACACCCCGATCTACATTAAAAGAAGATCGGGGTTATTTTTTTATAGAAAGCTCTAAACTTGGCTATAGTGTTTTAAGGCGTGGGAGGAGCCGTCGGCACAGGCGTTGCTGGCTCTTCCTTCTTGGGCAACGGATCGTTCATCGACTTACCCGAACGTAAGCTAGGCTCTTCCGCAGGTGAACTCGTCTTAACCGTCTTTAAATTAGACGGAGCCTCTTTTACAGGAGCGGTTTCTTCAACAGGAGCATCAGGATTGATGGTGGGATCGACCTCCGTGTTTTCCACCACGTCAGGCACGGGAACCGTTTCATCTGTTTTGACGGGCAATTCCGTATTGTCGGATTCAGGCTTGATTCTACTAGACCCCCTCGTAAAGCTTCTCTGTGGAAAACCTGCACGGCTCATATAAGAACGCCAAATCACCGCAGGCATAACGCCACCTGTAAAGGTTTTCGGCATGGGGGTGTTGTCGTCATTGCCCATCCATACGCCTGCCACGACGTTGGGGGTGTAGCCAATGAACCACGCATCACGATAGTCGTCGCTGGTGCCTGTTTTGCCTGCCGAAGGACCTCCGTATTGGGCAGCTCGTCCTGTGCCACTGGTGATGACACTTTGCAACATTTTCGTCATCGTTTCTGCCACCGAAGCATCCAAGACTTGGAGCTTAACAGGTTCTTGCGTAAAAAGGTTTTCGCCTTGACTGCCGTCAATGCTTTCAATAAAATACGGATTCACCCGCATTCCGTGATTCGACAGCGTTCCAAAAGCACGAATGAGTTCCACCATGTACATGGAACTACCGCCCAAGGTCGACGCCAAGTTGGCATCAACAGGCGAATCAATGCCCATTTCTTTAGCGGTGGCGATAACCGATTGGGGGGAAAGTTCATTCATCAATTTAACGGCAATAATGTTGTTGGAAATCGACAAGGCTTTGGTGAGCGTCATGGCTCCACGAAACTTGTTGTCGTAGTTATGGGGCTTCCAAGAACCGTAGCTAATGGGTTCATCCACCCGCACATCGTAAGGAGAATAGCCTTGGCGAATGGCTTCCGTGTAGGTAAAGACTTTAAATAAGGAACCAGGCGAACGAGGGGAACGCTGAATGCGGTCATACTGACTTTCAGAAAACTTTTTGCCGCCTTCATAAGACAAAACCGCCCCTGTTTGCGTATCCATCGCCATGAGCATGACTTGGTTTTGAGTCGCCGTCCGCTTATAGCGAGTAACCGCAGACTCAATGGCACTTTGAGCGGACTCGTTGGCTTTAGGGTCTAGCGTGGTGTAGATGCTCAAGCCTGCTTGCCAGAACTCTTGTTCGCTTAAACCAAGCAGTTCTTGGGTTTGTTGACGCACCACTTGATTGAAATAGGGAGCTTTATCCGTCACGGCAAGGCGTTCGAGGTTCGGCTTGAGTTTTAACGGCGTTTTTTGAAGCACTTTCGCTTCTTCGGACGTAATCGAGCGGATTTCCACCAAGTTTTGAATGACTTCATTCCGCCGAGCCACGGCTTTTTCAGGGGCGACCATGGGATTGTACGCCGAAGGAGCCTGCGGTAAGCCCGCCAGCAAACAGGCTTCTGCCACCGTTAATTGCTTGGGTGTTTTGTTGAAATATACTTCAGAAGCGGCTTCAATGCCATACGCCCCTTGCCCAAAATAGACGTAATTCATGTACAATTCCAAAATATCGGACTTGCTTAATTGTTGTTCGAGCTGTACGGATAAAATAATTTCCTTGATTTTTCGAGACAAGGTGCGTTCGTTGGTTAAAAATAATAGACGAGACAACTGCTGTGTAAGAGTCGAACCGCCTTCTTTGACGCCACGACCCTTGGTGTTGCTTAAAACGGCTCGTCCAATCGCCACAGGATCCACCCCTTTATGGGCGTAAAAGCGTCTATCTTCCGTCGCGACAAGGGCTTGCGGGAAGGCAGGGGCGACTTCTTCAAGCGTTACAGGGCGAATACTAAAGCGTTCGTTGCGTAATATGACGGTTTTTTTGTCGTTGGCATAGACCACTGTTGAGTTTTGAGCAGACATAATCTGCGATTTTCGCTGGCTAATGAGTTCACGCACGCTTGGCATATCTTTGGTGAGTTGCCCCCATGCTATAGCAATGCCACCTACTAAAGCAACCAGTAATAAAGCAATGGTAACACCTAAAAATTTCCACATCGTGTAGGGGATTCCTTCTTCTGAAGTCCATGTATCATCTTATTTGCTATTCTACAACAAAATATAAAAAATAACGTCTTTTTCGACACACAAAACCCAATTCCCAACACACGAAATAGGCTTTTCTGACACACAAAACCCCCATTTATAACACACAAAACCCCCATTTATAACACACAAAACCTACTTTCTTGACACATGCCTTGAAGGTTTTTTGAACGATTTAGGCTTTTGAGCCTCTGTCTTTCAAACATTTTCAAGGAAATACTCTTTTTCAGTATGACATTTTTTCAACCCTTCGCCTAGTGGAGAAAACCCACGTTTTTTTGCTATAGCTGAATTTAAAGTTTTCTGTATTTAGGTTATTCTAGGAGCCTAGACTCGCAGATGGGCGAGGTGGACAAAGACAACCATCAGCACATCGAGAACCCGAGCGACAACGAAGAGACAAGTACAGGGAATTAAAGACTTGGCTATAAGAAGAAAACGTATTTTCATTAAGTATTGTAACAGTCTAGCAATAACACTGCCCCAACTGTTTTTATTGCTTATGGAACCTCTTTTTTAGGGGTATCTCTCTTAATCGTAAAAAATCCGACTATACAACAATGAAAAAGGAAACTTCTAATGGCTTTAGGAATTTCAAGCATCGGCTCGGTGGGAAGCAT
>JAJTHC010000052.1 GCA_021299615.1 Vampirovibrionales bacterium | reverse complement strand
TTAGAGTTTTCTGTACAGTAGGCTAGACGAGGAGCCTAGATTATTTTGTGAGGGCGTGTAGACAGACCTACATAACAGAACAAAATAATCGTAGCGACAACGTATAGACACTGTACAGAAAATTATCAATTCGGCTATAACAATTAAACGATTAAATAGCGTCTGGCGTCTTCGTTGTCGCTCGGGTTCTCGATGTGCTTATGGTCGTCTTTGTACACCTCACACATCTGCGAGTCTAAGCTCCTAGAATCCACCTATACACTATTCAGTCGAAGACATCGACTAATCTCCGCCAAATCAACCATCATCAACGCCCGAGGCTTCCCTGCTTCTAGTGAATGATGCCTTAACAAATACGACGGATGAAAAACCGCCATGATTTTCGCCCCAGACGTATGATGAAACCACTGCCCACGAATCTGTGTAATCGTCCGTTTTTCGTGTGGCAAAAGACTCGAAACGGCTGTGGTTCCGCATAGCACGATGATTTTCGGCTGGACGAACGCAATTTGAGCATCCAAAAACGGACGGCATGCCTCTTTTTCGGCGAGAGTAGGCTTACGGTTTTGAGGCGGTCGACACTTAATCGTATTACAGATATATAAGTCTTTCTCTCGTTCAAACCCGACTTCTGCAAAGAGTTTCATTAGCAACTGCCCTGAACGTCCCACAAAAGGTTCGCCTTGCTCGTCTTCCTCTTTCCCTGGGGCTTCACCGATGACCATGATCTTGGCGTACGGGGAGCCTCCTGAAAAAACGGAGCGTATGCGTGTTTGCCCCAGCTCGCAGGCGTGGCAGGTTTCGCAAGTCGTTTTATCATCTTCTAGACTTTGAAACATGGGTGATCTCTCTAAAAATAGACGTTTACAGTTGCTCGTTGAAATTTTGGGCTTTGGGATTTTCCAATATCCCGTAACCTAGAGCCGTCAAAACCGCTGGGATAGAGCAAACGACGATTTTACTCAAGGCATCTTTATTTCGTAAGGCAGGGATGATATCAACAAGTAACCATAAGGGAATACCCAGAAACACAGGAACAGTACTGGCTTTTAACTGAGCATTTTTCTTGCGTCTTTCTTGTTGAATGGCACTAGCATAAGAACGTTCCCCATGTAAGAAATCTTCACGATCCGCGGCGGCTTTGCTAGGGTTGAAGAAGACGGCATCCCACAACAGTTTAGGTACGGCGAGATAAGGAATGATATTCATCACCGACGTTTTTACTTTGCGACTGTGCAATTCTTCAGCATCGGCGAGGGTTAAGCCGTCAGGATTCATCACGTTGGCTGGCACGCCTTTGGACGGTAATATACGGCGATCATCGCTGCCTTGGCGAGCCAAACGAGTCGGGGAGAGAGCAAAAGACATTGTGTTTAGTGAGAAAGAAGAAAACATTACTTTAGTTCCAAGTCTATTAGAGATTACCGACAGTATAGTATATCTTAATTATTATATTATAACATCAATTGAATAAAACCAAAACAATAAACAATAATGCTATCCTTATATAGTGTTTTCTAGATATAGCCGAATTGATAATTTTCCGTACTTGTCTCTTCGTTGTCGCTACTATTATTTTGTTCAGTCATGTAGGTCTATCTACACTTCTTCACAAAATAATCTAGGTAGTGTTGACATTCAGCCCATAAAGGGTACTTTCTGTGTCAAAACAAGCCGTTTTTTCGTTATGTACGTCTATGTACACGCCTCAAAAGCCGTTTGTTTTTCCTTGAAATTCCTCCTTTCTTGACTAAATGTCGACACTACCTATATTAAGGCTGAAACCAGCCTAAATGCTCATACGCTTTTGGCGTCAACTGCCTACCCCGAGGCGTTCGCTGGATCAAGCCACTTTGCAATAAAAAAGGTTCCGTCACATCTTCCAAGGTGCGAACATCTTCCCCCATGGTGGATGCCACCGCTTCCAAGCCCACCGGCCCCCCTTGAAAGAAGTCTCGCATGGTCGAAAGCATCAAGCGATCGGAAGGCTCCAGCCCGAGTTCATCTACTTGATAGATGCGTAAGGCTTCTGCCACCATGACGTCATTCACCATGGCTTCAATGCCTTCACGCTTGCACAAGACTTCCGCTACATCTCGCACCCGACGCAGTAAACGATTGGCAATACGAGGCGTTCCACGACTGCGTTTGCCTAATACTAAAGCGGAAGCGTCATCTACCTGTACATTTAAAATTTGAGCGGAACGCAAAATAATGGCCTGTAATTCTTCGGGGCTGTAGTAGTTCAATCTAAAAATAAGCCCAAAACGATCCCGTAAGGGAGACGACAAAGCCCCAGCCTTGGTGGTGGCTCCAATGAGCGTGAACTTGGGTAAAGGAACCCGTAGGGTTCTGGCACTCGCCCCTTTGCCCACGGTACGATCGATCGAAGCGTCTTCCATGGCAGGGTAAAGGATTTCTTCCGTCACGCTATTAAGACGATGGATTTCATCAATAAAAAGAATATCGCCTTCATCCAAGTTCATCAACAGACCGACGACATCCCGAGGGCGTTCTAAGGCTGGGGCAGATGTGAAATGGATTTTCGCCTTCATTTCTTCGGCGATTACCATCGCTAAGCTGGTTTTACCTAAGCCTGGTGGACCGTAAAACAAGGCGTGATCCAACGGTTCGTGTCGAGCTAAGCTGGCTTCAAGGGAAATGGCTAGGTGTGTTTTAAGATCTCCCTGCCCAATGTAATCCGCCAGTGATTGCGGACGCAACGAGTTTTCTTGATCCGCTTCAGCAGGCGTAGTGGATTGACTCATCATAGAACGGCTTTTGCGTTCGGCATTTTTGGCATTCAGTTGAGCAATGAGATCGGTTGCCACTAGCTCAACGGAAGTACTACCGTCTTGAGACGTACTGCGTTTAGGGTTGTCTGGCGAAGAAAAGTGTAAAACCACAATGAACAACCTCATTTCAACAGGGGGATTTTTATTAGTATAACCTAAAAATCCCAAAACACCCTTCAGATGATGACATCGAAAGGGTGTTTGTTCTTTTTTGGTTGTGTGAAATGCAAATGAACGAGTTCAAATCATTTAAACGAGTGGTAAACCGCTGTTGTTATTACCTGAAGCATCAACGCCTTGAGCAATGGGTAAGGTGTTGGCAATGTTGACGGAAAGTCCACTTAGGTAAGGGCAGACGCCTGCACTAGCTGCGATGGTGGCGGCGTTGGCTCCTGCGAGGATGGGGTGATCTTTCACCATACCCATAGCGGAACGCAGTCCTTGTCCGAAGCCTTCTCTGGAACCGTTTACAAAGTTTGTGACAGTTGCTGCGGTGAACTGCTTAACACGATCCAAGCTGACACCTTGACTTTGAGCTTGAACAGCGGTGTCGTTTTTAATCATGTTTAAGTCAACGGGAGGAGCCCCTGTACCGTAAGCGTTCGCAAAGGCTTGACCGAAGAATTTGGCGGTACTGTTGTTGAAGGATCTGTCCGCCAATTCATTTTCAGCCAAAGCTTGAATGTATTCGTTGCCATCAGGCGTATCGACTAAAGCCGTGCCTTTTTCTTGGGACGCCAATTCGTGAACATTTATGGCTCCGTCGATTTTGCCATTTTCTAGCATATCGTGGTTCCACTGAGTCAATACCATTAAGGAACCGATGTTGGCGTTGTTGTTACCAATACTTTTTTGGAATTCAACAAATTCTTTAGACGCTGGATTTAAACCTGCAGGTGTTTGAAGGCGTTTGCCTGTGTCACGAATAATCGGGGCATTTTGCATCATGTTAATGAAGTTTTGTGAACCCGTGATGTTGGTTAAGGTTTGTAGGTAAGCACGTTCAAAGGACATACCTGAAGGTAAGCGATTGGCAATATCGGACTGTTCAGCTGCTAAGACGGCTTCTTTGTCACGATCGGACACTTGTTCGCCATTTTTAACTTTTTCAAGAACCGTCCAGTAACTTTGGTAAATACCTTCACGGCTACCTGTAAAGGCAAGTCCGCGTCCGCCGACGTGTAAAAAGCCTAGTTCGGCTCCGCTTAAGCCACTGACATCGGTACGTTGGTCGGTGGTGAGTCCACGCCAGTCTTGATCAACGGGGCGAGTACCATCGGGGATGCTTGCACCATCGACAGGCGTAGGTCCAGGCCCTGGTCCTGGTATGGGTCCTGGTCCTGGTGTGGACCCTGGTCCTGGTTGTGGGTATCCACCTCCACCCCATGGGAATGGGAACTTAGGAAATTGTGGAAACTTGATTTGTGGGAATTGTGGAAATTGTGGGAACTTGAAGAAGCTTGGAAATTTAAAAAAGCTGTTAGGCGATTGTTGAGCCATGGGTGGTCTACCATAAGAGGCTTGGTATCCACCAACAATATAATTTGTTGCAGGTGCTTGAGGAGCGTAAGCTTGAGGGTTCCCTGAATACACCGTTGGATTATTGTATTGTGGTGGAATTGAAGAATTGTTAATTTGCATAACGGTTGTCTCCGAGGGTTTGTTTGTCACTGTTAAAAGGGAGATAAGGAAGGAAGTGAATCCTTCCTTATCTACTGTGGTATCTATTTAGTAAGAACTAATTCCTGGTGGGTAGGAAGCACCTTGAGGTTGTTGGAAGCCATGGTACTGTTGTGGTTGAGCATACTGTTGAGGCTGTTGGTAGGAATTGTACTGAGGTTGAGCATATCCTTGGTTGGCGAAACTGTAAGGAATGCCGTAGTTAGGGATTTGCGGTTGGTAAGGTACTTGGTAGTTATTTTGTGGGTAAGCACCTGCGAAGTTAGGATTTTGTTGTAAAGGGTAGGAATTAGGTGTTCCTTGGTTTTGGAAGTACAACGGCTTCTGTTGTGGGTAAACGGGTGTTCCGGGACGATTTGGACCGTAAGGAGCCGCAGGTGTATTCACATAAGGCGCCTGTTCCACGGGAGGAGCGTAACCGAAATCGAGTGGCTTGGCGATTTTAGGTGCGTAAGCCAACGGTGTCGCTACAGGCGGTGGGTCGATTTGTGGAGGTGGTGGAATTTGGTAAGGAAGTGGTGCTTGTGGATTTTCAGGCATGTAAAGCGGTGGAGGTGTAGGAATTGAAATGTAAGGGGCTTTATAGCCAGGGTGATTGTACGTCGGTGGGTGATTCATTTGAACTTGGTAGTTCGGTGTGTAAGCTGTTGGTGCATAAGTCGGAGCGTAATTCGTGGGGTACGGCGTAATGTTCGCTTCATAGTAAGGGTTAGGCATTGGTAAGTCATAAACTGCACCGTAGCCGTTGCCTTGTGAACCGTAGTTGTTCTGAACCATGCCGTAAGCGTTTCCGCCGGGTTTGGTTTGAGTTAGGTAGTTGCTTTGTGGGGTACCCATTTGGTAAGAACCCATATTCATGTAAGATCCCATTTTGGTTATGTCCTCTAGTTTCTCTTGGTTATTGATTGTCTAATGTAATAAAAGTCGTTTAAAAATCGTTTAACAGTTGTTTAACAGTCAGTGAAGTTTGGAAGGTTGTCCTTTCATCAATCGGTCTTTTTTTTCAAAGTCTTTAAAAATTGTTACGTTTCCAACGTTTAGCCACGTCAATTATGATAGGTAACCAGTACATAACGGTTAAAATCGTAATCGCCTTAGGCAAAGTTGTGTGGCTAATCGGTAAGAAGGTACTAAATAATGGAGCAATAAACTCTTGTGAAAGTGGAAAAGTCACCATTAAAATCGCTAAACTGATGAAGTAGTTAACGCTAAAAAAGGCCATACGGTGACTGGCTTTTCGAAGTTTGAGTTCCCATTCAGGAACCGTTACAATGTAATCAAAGTAAGCATCTGGCTGAGTTGTGGCATTGGTTTCTGTCGTAGACGTCATCATTTGATCCTTTCAGCTATAACGTTTATTCCTTTAAGAATTAGCTACACAAAATGTCGTTAATCAAAGAAAATGATTCGTTGTTGATTTAATAAAGGAAAGCTTAAGCTCCGAATTGTGATTTCGAAACATTCTGTTACATATTTTGAGGTATTGGTGAAGTTTGGCGGATTCAAGTAATATAGCCGAGTTTAGATTTTTCTGTACAGTAGGCTATTCTAGGAGCCTAGATTTTTTTATGAGGGCGTGTACACAGACGTACATAACAGAACAAAAAAATCGTAGCGACAACGAAGAGGCAATAGAAGATGTTATATATATGCTTCATAACAATAATGCGGATGCCTTTAAAAGCAGACGTCAACGCAAAAATGCGAGGCTTCCTAGCGGACGTCGTGCAAGGTGAATGATGCGACGAGGTGGGGACAAAAACCATCTTATTCACGAAGTGAATCTTCACCTTTAGGAAGGAGAGGTTGGGAGAGGAAACCAACGGTTTTCTTTCCTAAGAGAAAAAGTTTACTTTTTCGACTTGAATGGGGGATTTTGAGCAATTCCCCCATTTATAGACAAGCTAACATGTAGACCGCCTCTGGCGGTTTGGCGGCACAAAGACCCCCAAGCACCAGCGTTAAAAGGAACAGAAAAACCTACATCCTTCAAACAAAACAAGGGTTACGCATTTTGGTTATACCAATTAAACGATTAAATAGCGTCTGGCGTCTTCGTTGTCGCTACGATTCTCGATGTGCTTATGTACGTCTCTGTACACCTCGCCCATCTGCGAGTCTAGGCTCCTAGAATCCACCTATACGCTATTCAATCGTTTAA
>JAJTHC010000121.1 GCA_021299615.1 Vampirovibrionales bacterium | reverse complement strand
TAGGTAGTGTCGACATTTAGTTAAGAAAGGAGGAATTTCAAGGAAAAACAAACGGCTTTTGAGGCGTGTACACAGACGTACATAACGAAAAAACGGCTTGTTTTGACACAGAAAGTACCCTTTATGGGCTGAATGTCGACACTACCTACTAAGACTTTAAAAAATCCCCCCTTGCAAACTGAAGGGGGAATTGAAGGCTTATTGCGGTCTGGAATTTTGCCGTTGTTGAAACTGTTGTTGTCTTGCTTGCATTTGCTGTTGACGTTCTGCTTGTTTGGCTTGCCAGTCATTTACTTTGGCTTGTCTTTCTTGACTTTTTTGTTCGAATTGTTGTTGCCTTGCTTGCATTTGCTGTTGACGTTCTGCTTGCTTAGCTTGCATTTGGGCTTGACGTTCTGCACGTTTCTGCTCCATTTGTGCTTTCATTGCTTCACGTTGCTGTTGCATTTCTTGGCGTTGAGTCTGTGCGGATTGCTTTTGCTGTTCCCATTGAGCCTTTTGCTGTTGACGGATAGCTTGATTAGACTCACGTTGTTGTTGCCATTGGGCTTGGTTTGCTTGACGTTGAGCTTGGTACTGACCGCCAGCACCTTCGGCAAAAGCGGAAGAACTGGTCATTCCCAAGCCAAAAACTAAAGACAAAATTAAAAACTGCTTAATAGAAATAGGCTTCATGATTTGATTCCTTAATACGTTTGAATTAAACTTTGAAATTTGAAACAAAACGTTTCAAAACCAATCTTACACATATAACTCAAAAAAGGGAAGCACCCTCTTTAGATCTTAACTAACGAGGGTGCTGAGCCAATGAAAAATTATTCCGCTTTAAATCCATGTTGGAGTTCAGGTTTATAGCCTCCACCATGTTCAGGACCTTTGTTTTGATTAGCCTGTGAAGGGTGTTCACCACCTTTATATTCGGGGTTATGCTCACCATTCGGTGCTGGATGTTCGCCCTTGTACTGTGGGTGTTGAGATTGTGAAGGATGCCCATCTGCAAAAGCACTGGCTCCATTAATACCTAAAGTCAAGATCATTGAAAGACTAGCGACTTGAATAAGTTTTAAAATAGTCATACAAACATTTCCTTTTCTTAATACAGGTAGAAGGCGACACAAACGCCATTATTTAATACGCAAAATAATTAGGGATTCTTTTGCGTTATAATACCCTTCGGCAAGCCAGATTAAAAACCCCACGTTTTGTTACAAAACGTTAGGATTTATGAATTTTTATAGCTATAGTGTTTTAAAGAATTAAGCAGACGTTAGGCTATTCTAGGAGCCTCTATTTTTTTGTGCGGGCGTGTAGACAGAACTACATAACCAAACAAAAAAATCGTAGCGACAACGAAGAGATAAGTACAGAAAACTCTAAACTTGGCTATACAAAGACGATCATAAGCATATCGAGAACCCGAGCGACAACGAAGACCCCAAACGCTATTTAATCGTTTAATTGGTATCATTCTACTTGAAACCCCTCTTATTAAAGCGAGCCAAAATCCCAAAAATAAGGTATACTGTTTAAAATCGTTCTAGTTTTACTTGAAAAGGAATCTCCATGAAGAAAAATGCCTTAGCTCTTTCATTAACCGTCGTCACCCTACTTTTTAGCGTGGCTTTGTCAGGAGCCGTCACGCCCGTCAATACCCCTGCCATTAAACCCCTTGCCATTAGTTCAACGCAATTGGTGAAGGAACCTGCCACCTACCTTAAAAAATCGGTGGAGTTTACAGGTACCCTTGCTGGCTTTAGCGGATTAGGACTCGACTACCCCACAGTCAAGCGAGACGTGAAAGATTATGTCACGCTTTTGGTGTATCGTGCGGATGTGCCTTCTGCCTATGAAATCCCCTTAAGCGAACTCAAAATTTTTGTGAACCGTAAATTGCTCAAAGACTTTAAACGCATTGGGCAAGGCGACACAGTTAAAGTGACTGGCACGGTGATTTCAACCGCCCTAGGCGATGCGTGGCTAGAAGCCACAAAAATCACCGTTCTAAACTCGGTTCAAAAAGAAGATGTTGAAAGTGAAGACGAAGAGTAAAGTGGTGTTATAGGGGATTTAATGTGCCATGGCGATAGCGTCTCATCTCTTGCGATACGTATTTACAGGTCACGCCAAAGCAAGCGAAACGGCGATTTTGGAATGGTGCGAAGTTCAGTGGGACACGCAATCAGGACGCCTTTTGAAACTCACGGCTCTGCATGAACATCCCCATGAAAGTGATGCCTTTCGAGTGGCGTCTCGCCTGGCGATGACGCCTGCTTTTGTCAATGCTCACACGCATTTGGACTTGTGGTCGGACGCCCCCATTGAAATCCGTGACGGCGAAAGCATGGTCACGTGGTTGCAACGGGTGAACGATTCCCGAGATGAAGACACGGCGGAAGATGTGGCGGATCGTGTGAAAGCGTCGATCGCTTACCTTCAAAAAACAGGCACAGGCACGGTCAATGATATTACGCAAACGCCTGAAACCTTTGTGCAAATTGCCGAAGCTGGCTTGCAAGGCAGTGTTGCCCTTGAGTATTTCCACCCTGCCCCGTGGGAAGATGACCGTTCGCCCTTGAATCCCCATTTACTGGGCTTTTATGAGCGTTGGAAGCGGTATCAACGCTTTTGGCATGAAATGGGCGAATCTAGCACCTTGTTGGCAGGGATTTCTCCACATAGTCCTTATAATGTCACGAAAAAAGCGTGGAAGGCGATCCATAATGCTCTCAAGCCCAGCGTGATTCATAGTCACCTTGCCGAATTTCAGGCCGAACTCGACTATTTTACAGGTAAAGACCGCACAGGCATTGACGATTTACATCTTTCTACCGTGCAACGCACCTTTGTTCCCACCGATGCCTTTGCGGATTACTTGCACCCTGACTTGTGGAAACCGCAGGATACCTTGCCGACGCCACTTGCCATTATTGCCCACGGTAGCCTGTTGACGCCGAAACAGGTGCAGGCGTTTTACAAGGGGCATCCGCATAGTGTGCTGGTGACTTGCCCACGATCGAACCTGTTTTTGCATGATTGCACGATGTATACGGATGTGCCGTATGAAAGCAATATGCCCGTGATTCTTGGCACGGACAGTGCCATGAGTTGCGAAAATCTCGATATTCGGGACGAACGCTTGGCGTATATGAAACATCACGGGATTGAGATGACGGCGTTTGAAGGGCTGGAATTGTTGAGTTTGAAGGCATCTAAGGCGTTGGGGTTAGGGGCGGATTTAGGGAGCTTGGAAATAGGCAAGCTGGCTCATGCCAGCGTGTGGGAGATCCCTGAAGGTGCTTCCCACACGGCGGAAGCCATGCTGGAAGCGATTTTGCATCCTGCTCAAGTACCACAAGTGCAGGCGACGATTTTAAAGGGGCATTTGAAGTCGTCTTGATAATTTTCTGTACAAGGTCTATACGTTGTCGCTACGATTCTCGATGTGCTTATGGTCGTCTTTGTACACCTCGCCCATCTGCGAGTCTAGGCTCATAGAATCCACCTATACGCTATTCAATCTAAGAATTGGTATAAAGCACTATATATCAGTTTAATAACGTAATTTTAATCCCAAAATGACTTTTCAAATTCTTATATGTCACACTAAGAAGGAACATCAACTAAGATAAGAGAGTAGAGAACCCATGGATATTTTCGCAATTGGAGGACTATTACTAGGATTTTTAGCCGTTATTGGTGGTCAAGTCCTTGAAGGGGGTTCAATTATGGCGTTGGTTCAGCCCACCGCCTTTATGATCGTTGTAGGGGGGTCGATTGGGGCAACCGTGCTTTCCTTCACATCAGAAGAACTCAAAAATGGCGTGGGAACCTTGAGCCTTATTTTTCAAGGGCATCATCAAGATCCCAAAGCCATGATTCAACTGCTCATTAGTTTAGCCACGAAGGCTCGTAAAGAAGGGATTTTAGCCCTTCAAAATGATATTTCGCAAATTGAAGATCCCTTCCTGAAAAAAGG
>JAJTHC010000277.1 GCA_021299615.1 Vampirovibrionales bacterium | reverse complement strand
TTTGGGTCATTTCTTCAAGGAATCGGTGTTGGGGGCAGGCATCTTGGAGCAGGTAGTCGGCGAAGTGCATAAGAACGTCCTCAAAACAATGTTATGCTCTTATTTTACCAAAAACAACCGACTTTCTCTGTACCTTCACTTGTAATTTTTAAAAGACTGTTGAATATCGGAAAAGGTCTTAGGCGTATAACGATCAAAGCTTTCTTGATCTATAAAAACATAATCATATGTGGTTTCTTTACTTGTTATTGTATTAACATCTTTACACCATTGCTTTAGACGCTTCATCTTTAAAGGGACATCTAGGTCTTCTAAGCCTTTTGTCTCAACAATTACAATTGTATTGTTTTTTAATTTTACAATGAAATCAGGATAATAATTCGATATGTTTCCATCCGCTTTGACGTAATCTATATTGAAGTGAACACCCATATAGTTTTTTGCATAAGAAGCAACATCAGGAAGTTTTTCTAATAGCGTTGCGAATTGTAATTCTAAATGGCTATCTCCTATTATTTTATTAAACACACTTTTACTTGGAAGAATAAAGCCCTGTTCCTTAACTACAAAGGGTCGTGTTTGGCGTAGCTTGATGTAATCTCGTATTTCAGATTCGCCTTTGTCACGAATCGTTAATTCGTTTACCTTAACTTTAAATTGCTCAAGGATAGTTTTACGAGCCTGCATTTCAGAAAGATTTCTCAAAGTGTTTGGATCTTCTAATGAAATAGGTGTGAGAAACAAATTATTTTGAATGAAAGACTTTACCTTTGGATATAAAATATCGTACCCACTCACAAGACGTAAATCTTTCATAATGATTTGTGTAAAGTAACCAATAGCGGAGCGATAATCTGTAATCGCTCCATTGTCTAAAATGGTCGTATGCGTTATTTCTTCAGTCGTAATATCTCTAAACACAATTTCTCTTTGCTCTTCTTCTGAAAACTGCCTGAAGAGAACTTTGGAATGTGTAAAAGCGGATTCATCTAATTCTGAAAGATTTTTAAACTCACGATATATACGAGTGGTCATGCGTGGAATCTCAATATCTAAAGCATCCAAGTCTTTAGATGTATTCTCGGTATCCACTTCTACGATTAAGGGAGCTTTGGGCATGGTACCTTTTCCCATTTCTTTTTTCTCTAGCTCCACCCCTTCAGACTTAATTGACTCTACAAAGTCCATAAACGCATCCGTACCGACGACACTTACATATTCTTCAATATCATTACCCGCATACATTTTTCGTAAGCCACGCCCTAATGTTTGTTCAGGAAGAATGTTACTTTTAGACGAATAAGCCCTTAAGCCCACAATTGTAGTGACGTTCTTGACATCCCAACCTTCTTTAAGCATTAAAACCGATACAATCGCTTTATAAGGGCTGTTCCATTGATCGATTCGATTCGACTCAGCCCTTAATTGATCTAATTCTTCCTTCTTTTTACCTGTTTGAGCATCGCCTATTTCGCCATTGTCTTTAGTGTGGATTGTTAAAACCGCCCCCTTTAATTCAGGATACGTCTCTTCAAGATATGTGGCTACATCATCACAGTTTTCAGTGTCATCCGTCATAACGAATAGAATGGCTTTTTTGTTCATTTTCAAATGCTCATTGTAAGCTTTTCGCCATTCTTCTACGCCTAAATTGATGTAGTCTGCATATTTTTCAGTGTAGCGTACACTATCACGTTTTGCTAATTTTGCACGGCTGGCGGGATCAGGTAAAACAGGATGCTTCACTACATTCTGATGTATCGCTTCTACAAGTGGGTAATCTGAAACGGTTTGAACAAAAATAGCTCCATTATTATGCTTGGGTGTTGCGGTTACATCTATTTGTAAGGACAAAAACTTGTCTTTTTGAAGAAGCGTATTGTGAATGTCTTGAATAGAAGTAAACCAAGCCAATTTACGATCGTGAATGTGATGAGCTTCGTCATTCAATACGACCAATTCGTCAATATCTCTTACAATTTCGCCTAAATCTACTTTAGAATCATTGGTTTTACCGACAGGACGCTTTCCTAAAAAATAGTCCATTGTATCTTCATCGTCCATAGAAGGTGAAATATCATTACCTGAATACACACGATGAATGTTCGTCAAAAAGATGTTGCCGACTTTACGAACCAATCGAACATCGTCCTGAATATGTAAGGTGAGTTGAAAATCATCCCGCCAATTCTGCCCATCAAAGCCGTTGTCAGGCAAGACAGGGTCTTGAAAGAAAATGCGTAAACCATCAAAGTCGCTACGAATACGATCTAAAACAATGATATTAGGAGCAATAACTAAAAAGTTACGAGCCAAATCCGAATCCACTTCATACAATTTGTGAAAGTATGACCAAGCCAACACAAGGCTTAATACCTTTGTTTTACCTGCCCCTGTTGCCATTTTTAAGACTAAGCGTCGCCATGCTTCATCAAACATATTCGCTGAAACGGCACCTGAAGAATCAAAACGCAATAGATCGTATTTGTCTTTTATTTTGACGACATCGTAAAGGTACACCACCGTTTCCACCGCTTCACGCTGGGCGTAATAGTATTGAAAGCTCTGCATGCCGTCAGTGGTTTCTAACATATGAGGCGTATTAAACCACCAGTGCAACAAAGAACGACTTGTTTCAGTTGCCCCATGATAGTCATTGTCTCGCCATGCTTTGACTTGTCGACGAATAGTATGCACTAACGGAGGCAATAGCTTTTCATAGCTCGATTCCCGCAAAGCTTCATCCGCAGGGAACCAACGAAAATCAGGTTCTAACACATCATGTGGATTTTTCGAAAATTGTGGATGCAATGCCATTAAGAAAGTTCCCCTTTTTGCTTGGGTTCTAAATATACATTTTTGGATGTTTTTTTGATAGCTTTCATAAAGTCTTGACCATTTAACACTTTAAGCTGATGTTCTGCCATTTTTTGCATGAGATCTAAGCGTTCTTCTTTACGATGCCCCTGTTTTGTCCATTCGGCATTATGGGTTTCAAGATTTGACAATACCGCTAATTCATTGATGCTTGCCATATCTCGCAAGTTTTCACCCTTTTTGTGACGTTCAGGGTTGGCATCTCGCCATTCTTGAGCGGTACAACCAAATAAGGCTATGTTGATTAAATCGGCTTCTTCCGCATATTCAAAGTTCGGACGCTTTGAAACAGGTATCACATAATCTTTCACCGCATCCGTATGAAACTTATAATTTGCTTTACTCAAAATCCGCTTTACATTCCATTCTAAATTGTACTGATTCGTTTCTATTTCTTTAAGTCGTTGATATTCTTTAATCAAATACAATTTAAAAATAGGACTAATCCATGTGCCGAACTCAAAGGCAATATCCCGATGGGCATAAGTTCCGCCGTAACGCCCTGCTTTTGAAATTAAGCCAATCGCATTTGTTTTTTCTGACCACTCCTTAACGCTTAATTTATAGGAGTTTAAACCTACCTGACTTTTAATTATGGCGAATTCGCCATAATTAAAATGAGGATTATACATTTCTTCCCAAATGCCTAAAAACTCAATGGTATTACGGTTTCGCAACCAGTCGGAAATAAAAAAATCGCCATCTTTCGCTTTTAGCATATCCGTTAAACAAATGTAGTCTTCATTGTGATGAGACGTTACCGCCACCGTAATGTTTTGCACTTCAATGGTATGTTTCTTTGTCATATTAAGCCCCTATTTCAATCACGTTCATGGTGTCGTTTCCGAAAATATCCACCACTTTTACCGCTACTTTATAGCGTTTTTTGGGTTCAACTTCTTTATAAACACTTTTAAGTTCAAGGCTTCTGTCCTTCTTGGTACGGAAGGACTGCCATTCGTTTTCAAAAATATAGTCTCCCGTCCAACGTTCTTCCCATTCACCTGTGGCGGGATCTTGAATACGGATGACTTCTTGCTTGGATTCATAATCAAAATCTACCGACCAATAATCGATCCAATCCGTCCACGATTCTGTTAAGACGGTGCGGGTAATTTCGCCGTCCTTGTCTTTAGCCAGTTTAATGACTCGCCCTTGATCCACAATCACCTTGCTTTTACCTGCTCTAAGTTCTTGCCGATGTTCAGACGCATCTTGCGAATAAAAAACAGAAAAATCCGTCAGTTCTACCGCAATTTTGGTGGACTGCTTGCTTTCCTGCACATGGGGTTTGACTTCAATGTAAGAAACATCGTGAAACACCACTTGATTCTTTTCAATGGCTCGTTTGTCAAACACATCCCGAGGAATGTATTTCAACGCCAAATCAATGCCTTTTTGCTTGGCTTCTTCTTGAATATGAGGCACCAAGCCCATTTCAAATTCAAAGCCCAATACGTCTGCACGGGTAATGTGCTTTTGCCGACATTCGTTAATGATTTCTTCCACAAATAAGCGAGACACAGGTAGGTTCACTTGCCCAATTGCCACTAAACGCCCTGCTTTTTTGGCTTGAAAGGTGGTGAAGGATTCCACCGCTTCGGCTTTATAAGCATGAATAATCAGGTTTAAAAAGTCTTTTTCTTTCGCTTCAAGTTGGGCGTGCTGTTCTTGCTGGCGTAAACTGGCATTCACCCCAATAAAATGCTGGCGTTCGTACTTGCCCAAGTTCAAAATCTCAAAGGCACGGTAGGGCTTTTTTTCTATTTTTAGCTGGCGTTGTAGGTTAATCATGCGTTTACGGGTGGTATGTATGCCAAACTTGCCTAAGTCTGTGCCAATCCATTTACGCCCGAGCTTTTCAGCCACCGCACAGGTGGTGCCACTGCCACAGAAGAAATCCGCCACCAAATCGCCTTCGTTGCTACTGGCTTTTATAATGCGTTCCAACAACGCTTCAGGCTTTTGCGTGGGGTAGCCTATATTTTCTTTGGGTCTGGTAAACTTTAGCTAATTTTATGATAGGCTAAAGCATTATGACTACAGGCAAAAACAAGTATTATAAACAGTCGCACATATCTGAACGTAAATTCCGGGAATTATTGCGGTGTTTTGCATTAGATTTAAACGCTAAAGAAAGCAGTCAATTGACAGGGATTTCTCATGTTAGCTGCAAGCTCATCTACTCGAAGCTACGCCTACGTATCGTACAGCAAAGTGTAGATGAGATTGCAAGAGATGGCGTTTACGAGCTAGATGAAAGCTACTTTGGAGCCAAGCGTGTACGAGGCAAAAGAGGGCGAGGAGCAGCAGGAAAAACCCCTGTATTTGGTCTATTAAAACGCAACGGAAATGTACATGTTGAGATTGTTCAAAACTGTTCTAAAAGTGCTTTAATACCTATTATACAAGGGAAAATACTAGAAGGCAGTACCATTCATACAGACGGCTGGAAGGCGTAC
>JAJTHC010000166.1 GCA_021299615.1 Vampirovibrionales bacterium | reverse complement strand
TATCAAAACACCAATCCTAACAGTGCCGTCCCAGGTTATGGTTACCAAAGTGCCATAGCACCCACAAGCTTTACATCGCCGTTAAGTGGAAATGGGGTGGCTCCTAATAGTGCAGGTAATCGTATTTACCAAGAACACTTTGCTGAGTCGAACGCGCCCTTGGTCACCATGGCTTCAGGGGCTGCGGGTGGTGTGACAGGAGGAGTTTTATGGGCATTGACGCTTGGAAGAGCTTTCAGAGGGGCAAGAGGTGGTGCCTTGGGTAAGGCTGGGGCTATTTTCCAAGTGTTAGCGATTGGTGCAGGGGCTGTCGCTGGTGCGGTCATGGGCAATCGATTCATGGGTGATAAATTAAAAGCCTATTACACGGGCTTAGATTACAATGAAAATGGCAATATGGACGGTTCTTACACCTCACAACGAGGCTATGATGTCAGCCTCACCAAAATATTGTAGAGCGTTTAACGAGTCACCGTTAAAATCGTGAGCGTGTAAATCCACACGGCTAAAGCAAGTTGCACATTTTGAGCGAGGCTCGTGGTGCTGAGCTTGAGTTCGGGAATGTAGACGAATCCCACCGCTAAAAGAGCCGTCAACAATAAGGCGTAAATCAGCTTGCGAGCCATACCAAAGCTTAAAATATCGAGTGGCAAGCAAAGGATTTTCAACACGGGACGCACGCCTATATCGGCAAGGCTTAGCAGGACGCAAAAGCCGAGTAAGGCGACTTCATCGCCAAAGCTTAGCCCTGCGAGGACTTTTGAGCTATAGAGCAATCCGTAAAACAGGGCGGAAAGGCGAATGCCTTGTTTGATTGTGAAGAAAATCGTTTTGTTGAGGAAGCTTTGTTTTTTTGACATGGGGTATCCTTATTAGACGGCTTGAGGGCTTTGTCCCTCCTCCCTTAGGGAGGAGGCTAGGAGGAGGGACACCAGCTCTGATAGGGCATCTAAGAATCCCTCACCCCAACCCTCTCCCTAAGGGAGAGGGAGTAAGAAAGGCTTATTTCATCATGAAGTTGCCGTAACTATGTAGACCCACGCCCAAAATGTTGATGCCAATATACGTCAACATCAAGACCGCAAAGCCCACAATCAAAAGCCACGCCAGCTTTTCAGGCTTGACTTGCGTATTCAAACGCAAGTGCAGGTATGCCCCAAAAACAAACAGACTCGCCACAGCCATATTTTCTTTGGGATCCCAATTCCAGTAGGTTCCCCATGCTTCATTCGCCCAAACAGCACCAAGAGCAGTACCTACAGCGAGCATGGGGACTGCAAACGTCACGGCTTTGTCCGTGAGATGTAGGACGTCCTTTTTGAGTGCCTCGTCTTTCAGTGTCAACAAAAAGGCTCCTCCTAAAGAGGCAAAAAACATCAGGGCGTAAGAAAGTAAAATCACAGGTACATGAATGGCTCGCCAATAGCTCATCAAGGCTGGCGGAAGGGCGGCAATATCTTGCGGTAAGACCCCCGAAAACACAAAACCTGCCACCACAAATGCCATAACGCCCAAGTGAAAGATCGACACTTTAAAGTGAGCATCCAGCACCAAACGACAGAGTAGCATCCCAAGGTTGACGGCGAGTACGGATTCAAACATATTCGTCAGGGCGAAATAGTCGGCGAGCATCGACCGCAGGACGAAGATAGTCAGCAGTCCCACCAATAGAGCCACATCAAAACTGCGTTGTAAGGACGCTTGAGATGCCAAGCTTTTTTGGTTAAAGCCCAGCCAAAAGAGGTTCAAAACCGCCACGCCGTAGCTTGCGTAATACACGGCTCTTACCACAGATTCATCAAACATAAACGACCTTCTTTCTCTTTTCGCTTTATGTTTTTTATTATACGTCAATCTTTCTAAAATGAATGTAGCTATGTTAAAGACTTAAAAAATTTCTATAGAAAGCTCTGCAAAAGTGGCTTTTATACAAGTTTATGATTGTATTTTAAAGACAATATGTCATTCTTGTAACAATTGCTTGCATTGTAGTAATAAAAGTGCTACACTTGTCCTTGTAAATACCCCACAAGCTCTCTCTATAAAGCTTAGGAAGGTATTTCGTGTTGTGTTAATGTGGAGGATCCCTTTATGAACAATGTTGGTAATACTGCATCTATGATGGCTCAAGCTAAAATGAAAGCTGATCAAGCCCAAAAAGCTCAGAGACAAGGTCAAGTAGCGAAAGCGAAATCCCAAAGTCAGATTCAGGCTCAAGCTCAAGTAGCAAAGAATCTAACACCTAAAACGCAAGCAGGTGCTAGTAAATTAAACTTACAAGGTTAGTATTGCTTTGCTAAAACAAAACGCCTCCTTCATTTAGGAGGCGTTTTTGTTCGTGTATAGCCAAGTTTAGAGTTTTCTGTACTTATACCAATTAAACGATTGAAAAGCGACTAGGTGGATTCTAGGAGCCTAGACTCGCAGATGGGCGAGGTGTACAGAGACGTACATAAGCACATCGAGAATCGTAGCGACAACGAAGACGCCAGACGCTATTTAATCGTTTAATTGGTATAAGGCTATACTAGGAGCCTAATGTTTTTTTGTGCGGGCGTGTTTGACACCTAATATAACCAAACAAAAAAACGAAGAGACCATAGACCGTTTTATATAGCGGATACTATAGAAGGCTCTGTAAAAGTCCCATTCGGCGAATCTTCTGTGTCAAAACAAGCCGTTTTTTCGTTGTGTACGTCTGTGTACACGCCTCAAAAGCCGTATGTTTTTCCTTGAATCTTCATCCGACTTGAACTTTCGCAGAGCCTTCTATAGAAAATCTAAAAGGAGTGTTCAATATGAAGCCCAATTCTTGCCAGTTAAACGACTTACAACACCACGTCACCCAATGCGGAGGCACTGAGCCTCCCTTTCAAAATGCCTATTGGAATCACAAAGAAGTAGGGGTATATCATTGCGTATGTTGCGGAAGCCCCTTGTTTAACAGTGATGCCAAGTTTGACAGTGGCACAGGCTGGCCTAGCTTTACGGCGCCTGTTGAAGCGAATGCCGTGAAAGCCAAAGTGGACGAATCCCACGGGATGCGACGCACGGAATCGCTATGTGCGAACTGTGAGGCTCACTTGGGTCACGTCTTCCCTGATGGGCCTGCTCCCACGGGGTTGCGGTATTGTATCAATTCAGCGTCGCTTAACTTTGTACCTGTATAGCGGGTATTCCTATATAAACGCCAGAAGTATGAATATCTTTCGTTACGACTCCCCCCGCCCCAATGCTTGCGTTTGCTCGAACCGCCACATTCGGCAAGATCGTCGCATTCGCCCCCAACAACGAGCCTGATGCTAAAGAAGCCCCCCCTAAAAGCACCGCATGGGGAGCCACATGAACGGCATCACCCACCACCGCATCATGCTCCACAATGGCGTGATGATTCACAATCGTGTGCTTGCCAATAGAAGCCGATGCCCCCACATGAGAGCCTGCTAAAATCTGTACGCCAACAGAGGAAATCTCCGCCGTTGATGCGACCAACGCCTTCGGATGAATCAAGTTAGGGAAGCTAAAACCTGCTGCCAAAAGGGCTTCAGCGATTTTTTGACGGGCTTCATTGTCTCCCACTGCGATGACGGCGTGCGTGACGTTTTTCGCCAAAAAGGCATTGTAAAGCTCTTCGGATTCGACCAACACCTCTAGCCCTTGAGCCTCGAAATAAGCGGTTTGAGTTTCACTTAAAGACGTATCGCTAATGACGGCTTGAAAGTCCCAAGCGTCTTTAAACTCTTCCAACACAACTTTGGCATGCCCACCAGCACCGATTAAAAGCAGGGGCGGACGATTTGAAGTATTCGTAGAGGTGTTCATTATGCTGAAGGCTCCTGCTTGTGGCGTTCGGCAAGGCTGGCTAGCACGCTTGCGGCGGTGCTACGAATTAGCCATTGCTCTTCTTCTAAGGCGTGAAGTAGGTGGGTCATCACCACGGAAAAAATTTCAGTCGGCAGGCAATCCGCCATGGCTTCCCAACTTTTCAAAATCGTCAACCGCACCCGATAGCCCATTTCCGCATTACGATCGTTCACCAAGCTATGCCCATAGGCATGCCCCAAGGCTTGCAGGGTTTCTAGGCTTGGCAGGGTACAGCAGGCTTGTTGAATCGCCGAACGCACGTCACTGCTTTCATGTCCCAAATGCGTGAGAATCGGGGCAATAGCATCGCTTTTGTCGTAAAAACTCAAGGCTTTAATGGTGGAAACCAGTACAAGGGCTTCTTTGTCTTGCAGGCGTTTAAGCAGGGTGGGAAAGGCTTGCACGAGGGCATCTTTCACCATAATATGCCGTTGATTACCCAATGTAGGTGCATTCTGCTTACGAGCCTGACGTTCCACAGGGAAGAACTCGTCTTGAAATTCGGCGTCATAACCCGCTTTATGGCTGGCGGAAATGGCATTTTCAAGGGCTTCATACGCCATGGGTTTTAGGCCATTGGGGTTGGGAATGAGCTTTTCACCGTCTGGCGTTAGCAGGCTCATGCCAGGGATGACGAAGACGACGCTGCCGTTTTTTTTGGTTTTCTTTTTAATGTGGATCCGCATAGGGCAGGGGGTCTCTAGGTTTTTATGGGGATGTTTATAAATCTTAGCATAGCACCTTTTCATCAATTCGGCAGGGTCGAAGTATAGAGTGACTTTTAGATAAATTTGTGATGCTTATGTATAGCTGAATTTAGAGTTTTCTGAACAGTAGGCTAGACTAGGAGCCTAGATTATTTTGTGAGGGCGTGTAGACAGACCTACATAACAAAACAAAATAATCGTAGCGACAACGTATAGACACTGTACAGAAAATTATCAATTCGGCTATATAGCCAAGTTTAGACATTGTACAGGAAATAATAAAACCGCTATACCTGCAGTTGAAGGACCACAAATACTATAACGCTGAATGCTATAAATTCTCTCGTCCTCTCCTTAAGGAGAGGGAACAAGAGCTTAGCGGAGGCTCACACCTAAGGAAGCGACCAAATCTTCACGGATCGCCGTCATGGCGGTGTCGACTTCCTTGTCCGTGAGCGTGCGATCGGGGGCTTGCCAAATAAAGCGATACGCCAAACTGCGATGCCCTGCTTCAATGCCTGTGCCTTGGTACTCATCAAACACCTGCACCGATTGCAAGGTCTCATACGACAAGCCCTTAATGCGTGTCACAATTGCTTCGTGAGACAAGCTTTTTTCGGCGACTAAGGCGAGGTCTCGTTCCATTTCAGGGAAGGGCGAGAGTTGAATGACTTCTGGCAAGGCTTGGTTTTGGCTCGCTTCCGCTTGGTCGACGGTTTTAATGAAGAGATCTAAATCGATTTCCATCACATAAACAGGCGATTTCAATTTCAAACGCTTTTGAATCGACGGATGCAACTGCCCTAAGTTAGCGAACGCCTTATTTTTTGCCGTAAAACTAGCGGTCGCACAACGCCCTGTGTGGAACATCGCATCGCTGGTATTGGGGGAAAACGTGACAGCCTCTTGCAAGGCGAAACGCTCTAGCACGGATTCTAAGACACCTTTTAGGGTGTAAAAATCAGGCGACGCCGATTTTATCCACGAGGTGGGAGGCTCCTGCTCGCATAGAATCACGGCAAGATTGAGTTTTTCTTGCACGCCTGTATTTTTAAAGCTCGATTTGCCACGCTTGAAATAGGCACGCCCGAACTCAAAGGCGTTAAACGACGCTGTACCTTGCTGGATGTTCGTCAAGCAGGCATCCAACAAAGTAGGCAAGACACTTTGACGCATGAGCGTATGTTCAGACGAATGCGAATTGAGCAGTTTTACCGCCAAGGTCTCGTCAAAGCTGGCACCCACTCGATCCAACAAGGCATCGCCGACGAGGCTGGTGGTCATGGCTTCATTGAGTCCTAGCCCTGTTAGGGTGTGACGAAGCTCTTGCAAAATGCGACGTCGTAAGGTGGACGTCACCTGCTGATGGCTGGCTGGGAAGGTGGCTTCAATGTCGTTATAGCCTGCAATGCGGACAACTTCTTCAATGAGATCGATCGGTTTCTGTACGTCTCGCTGGCGAAAGCTGGGGACGTCTACATTTAAGATGTCTTCTGATTGAGTGGAAACGCCAAAGCCCAAGCGATTCAAGCAGGCTGTGACGACATCCGCTTCATAACGCTTGCCCACGACCTTTTCCAAATGCGTCAAGCTTAAGTCTACGGTTGATTTCTGCACAAGCAAGGGACTCGATTCGCTGATTGCCTCTAACTTAGCACCTGCCAAATCTTGGAGCAGGTAAATCGCACGAGCAAAGGCGGTTTTGACGCCCCCTTCATCGATGCCTCGTTCAAAGCGAGCCGAACTTTCGGTACGAATGCCTGCTTGACGGGCGGATCGTCTGGTGCTGGCACTCGGGAAGAACGCCGCTTCTAAAAAGACGCTGGTACTGTTTTCGTCGATGCATGAGCCTTGTCCGCCCATGACACCTGCCAACGCAACAGGGGCATCGTTAAAGGTGACAACCACGTTTTCGTCGTTCAAGGTATAGGTCACTTCGTCGAGGGCTTCAAGGGTTTCGTCTGCTTTAGCACGACGAATATCGATCGTGCCTGTGGTGCCGAGCTTTTGGGCGTCAAAGGCGTGGAGCGGTTGCCCCATTTCCAGCATCACGAAATTGGTGACATCCACCACATTGTTGATGCTTCGAATGCCTGACGCTTCAAGGCGTTGCACCAACCATGCCGGCGACGGTTGGACTTTGACGTTACTTAGGGACGCTCCAATATAATAGGGACACACGCTTTCATCGCTTAATTTCACTTGAATCAAGCTAGTCTTTTGAGCAAGCACCGCATCTAAACGAGCGTCTTCCAACGACGTTATCGCCTTTAACGGACGCTCAAACAAGGCGGAAAGCTCACGAGCCACGCCTAAATAGCTCATCCAATCGCCACGGTTGGCGGTGGGGGCGGTTTCTAAAATGGCATCCGACTCAGCGTCTAAGCCCAATGCTTTTTCGAGGGCTTGCCCGATGTGGGCATCCGTCAACAGCTCATTCAGGACCCAAATACCACCGTCTTCTTGCTGATACGCATGGCTCAACGCCAGCTCTTCCAGCGAGCAAACCATGCCTTCACTCGCCACCCCTCGAATCACGGCAGGCGTCAGCGTGAACCATTCTTTTTGTTTGTAGCTAAATACGGTGGCTCCATTCAAGGCAAAGGCAATCAACTGCCCTTCGGCGACATTGGGTGCTCCACAGACGACTTGGCTTTGACCACGTTCTGCTCCGCCATCCACAGTGACCAAGCGTAATTTGTCCGCATTGGGGTGAGGATTCAGTTCCAGCACTTTGGCGACAATGACGTTTTTAAACTGCACGCCTGATTCTTCAATGCCTCCTTCGACTTCAAGCCCTGCGTTGGTAAGGGCATCGGCGAGGGTTTGGGGCGTTAGGTCGCTGACATCGATGTAATCATTTAACCAAGTGGTGGAAACTTTCATGGGGGGGATCCTTCACAACATTTACGATTACTCTATATTAAAGCACTTCCATAGGATTTTTGCTATAAAAAACTTTAGAAGAAGGTGAATCGTCATTTTGGATATGGTGTACCCTTTTTTAAGTTCCCTTTAAGAAAAGCGACAAAGCAAAAAAAATGACAAAAAAATACCGATGATCAGACTTGAACTGATAAGGATCTCTCCGCTCGATTTTGAGTCGAGTGCGTCTACCATTCCGCCACATCGGCATTTTAATTATGTAAGGCACAAATGCCTATTGACTTGACTTTAATCATATGGCGAACATAATAGAAATGCAAGCCCTTTTTAAATTTAGAAAAGGAAAAAATCATGTCTTCCGCCGAAGAAGCGTATGAACCCAACGAAAAAGACGCCAAACGACAGCAACAGCGTAAGTTTATGCGTCGCTATATGAAGCAGTTTTACCTCTTTCGCACGCCCCATTTTAAGGCATCAGGGGGGGCAACGTCGCATTATGGCTGGGGAGCCTCCACCTTTTTGGCATCGGTGGGCTATGCACTGGAAGGCTTGAGCTTTGCCTTTAAGCAGGAACGCAATTTTCGACTGGATTGCTACCTTATTGCAGGTGCTATTGCTTTGGGTGCCTTGTTCCAAATCCCTTTGGCGGAATGGGCAATTTTGCTTCAAATGGCAGGCTTTGTCTTATTTGCGGAACTCGCCAATACGGTGGTGGAATGGCTGGTGGATTTATTGACGCAGGGGGCGTTTGATATTCGAGCCAAGCGAATTAAGGACATCGCCGCTGGAGCCTGCTTGGTGGTGGCGATTGCCAGCTATGGCGTGGTGGCGATCGTGTTTTTCCCTTACTTGCAACGCCTTTTGCAAGGCGTTTTATAGCCAAGCTTTTTTACAAGAAAAAGGGTTTACCAAAAAGTGTTTAAAAGGGTACACTAGTATAAACCCTTTTTTATTAAAAGCTCCTTTTTACGAGAATTCCTATTATGCGTTGGCGAAATAAATCCAGCAAAACATCTACCCCTACCTTCACCGCCCCCGAAGGCCTGCTAGATGTTGAAAATTTAGCCGAAAATATCAACATGCCCCTGCCCTCTTCCACACGCACGCAAGAAGACGACCCCACCGCCAGTGCAACCGCAAAAAACAAAGTTTCTTACAAGGGTATGCAAAGCGAAAAGCTCTTGGTGTTTGGCGTTTTGGTGGTGTTAAGTTCGATTTTAGCCACCCTGAGCGGTACACTGAATCTCTATTATAAAAAAGCCCTGAATGACGATTATGACGCTTACGGTAAAAGCATTACGCAAATGGTGGCGGTTGAAGGCGTTGAAACACTTTTGCAAAAGCCCCTCAATAAAGGACGCCTAAAACGCCTTGCCAATGGGATGATCCACCAAAATCAAGATATTGCCAGCCTCCAGTTTTATGATACTTCTCACACCCTGCTGTATGGCTTAAAGCGTGCGGATCTCTCATCTAAAGATTTGGAAGAAGCAACCCAATATTCCGTTCCCTTGCGTCAAAGCGACGGTTCTAAAGTCATTGGGCAAGTGGTTTTGACCATGACAGGGCGACGTCTACAAGATTTGCTTCACATTAGTCAACCGATTTTAATTGTGCCATTTGCATCCGCTTGGTTGTTGACGGTGCTGGTTATTATGGTGATGACCTATGTGTGGATGAAGCAACTAGAATTGATCGTGAATGCCGTTCAACGCCTTTCAAAAGGCGAGTTTGGCGTTCGCTTACCCGCCCTTCATTTTACAGGCTTGCAACGTCAATTGGCGGAAGATATTAACGAAATGTCCCGACGCCTGAAGATCTACGAAGATCATAATATCGAAACCATTTTGTTTGAACGACGCAAGCTTGAAGCCAGTTTACAATCCATTGTGGATGGTGTCATCGTTTGCGGGCATAACGATGAAGTCGTTTTCATTAACGATGCCGCCGTGCGTTTGCTCGATCTTCACTCGCCTCAAGAATCGCTAGGTCATTCGATTGTTCACTATCAGGACGATCACGGAGGCATCCCCTTTGCGTCGATTGTGGAAGCTTTTAAGGAATCGCTCACCAAACTGCCGCCTGCCCCTAAAGAAAGCGACGATACATGGTTTATGAAGCCCTTTAGCCAAGTGCTGGAATTGCGTCCGCAGTTGGCGTTGCAGATTATTGTGGCACCTTTGCGTCAAGCCACTCGTAGCTTTAAGGAAGATGTGAGTACGGGTGGATACGTCCTGATTATGCACAACATCACCCGAGAACGAGAAGTCGACAAGCTGAAAACAGGCTTTATTTCTAATGTTTCGCATGAACTCAGAACGCCTGTGACCACGATTAAAAGCTATGTGGATACCTTATTCCACCACCGCAAAGACCTCGATGCCACCACGCAAGACGAGTTTTTTGAAACCCTGCACGTCGAAACCGAACGGCTTAAAAAGTTGGTGAATGATATTTTAGACTTTTCACGTTTGGATGAAGGGCAGGTGGAACTAGAACGTGCGTGGGAACCGTTGGCACCGCTCATTAGCTTGACCTTGCAATCGGTGAAGGTGCTGGCTCAACACAAGCAAATTAGTCTAAGTGCAGCGATTGACAGTGATTTACCGCCTGTGTACATCCACAACGACAGCATGGAACGCGTGATGCTGAACCTGCTTTCAAATGCCATTAAGTACACGCCAGAATCGGGGCGTGTGAAGGTGACGGCTGAACTTACCGAAGATCGAACAGGCGTCAGAGTAAGTATTCAAGACACGGGCATTGGGATTTCGCCTCAACATTTAAGCCATGTGTTTGATCGGTTTTATCGGGTGGAAAATAAGGTGCATACGGTAAAAGGTACGGGGCTGGGCTTGCATTTGGTGAAGATTACGATTGAAAAGCATCATGGGGGGCAGGTCTTTGTGCATAGTCAAGAAGGTAAAGGCTCGACGTTTGGGTTTATTTTGCCTTTGAAGCCCACTCTTCAAGAGGTGTAGACACGTCATTGGCGTCTTCGTTGTCGCTCGGGTTTTCGATGTGCTTATGGTCGTCTTTGTACAATCACACATCTGCGAGTCTAGGCTCCTCTAAAGAAAACTCTAAACTTGGCTATAGCTGGTGTCCCTCCTCCTATACAATTTGTTACATTTCACAAAACACTAGCACAAAGTCAGGCTTAGGGGCTTTTATGTGATTGTATTACAAAACAGAGGCATGGATGCCTCCCCAATCAATCGTCTTTAATAGAAAGGAATAAAGAAAATGGGTTACAGATTAAAACCATGGTTTAAAAATACATTGCTTGCCGCAGGAGCTATAGGACTAGGAACATTAGCAACGCAAGGTGGTAAAATTGCCGAAAGATTAAGACCCCATGGGTTGCCTGAAGCTCCAGCGATTACGTGCATGAGCCATGTTGCTCAAGATTCCCTAAGTATTGTAGGCACGCCTCACAAAACTACGTTTGGTAAAATCGTTGGAAACACAATCGATAACAATGGTGATTCCTTCGTATTAAGGGATGGAACAGTCCCCCCTCCTATCTATGAAGCTCCTTTTAGTAATCCACCTAAAAGTTCACAAGAAGAGTGCCAAGGTCTCGCAAATCTACTTGGTGAAAAAGGCGTTATCACCGTCCTACATCACTAATCCCTAGCCTTCGCTACCTTGCAAGTTAAGCAAGCCCAACTCTTCGGCGACGGCGTGCCAGTCTTCGGCAGGCACCAGTTCCGCATGATTCCAAAACTTTTCAAGCCCGTAAAAATCACGGGCTTCGTTTTGCATCACATGCACCACGACATCCGTAAAATCCAACAAACACCAAGTATTCGCTACATCTCGCTCATCACCTATGGCGGTATTGCCTGCGTGACGAAACTCATAGGCGATTTCTTCAGCAATCGCACGAGCCTGCGGTTTCGACTGCCCTGTGCAGATGACGAAATAATCGGCCAGCGTCGTGACTTTGTCGGTTTTAAGAACTTGAATATCCAACGCTTTTTTGGAATCGGCAAGATACGCTGCCCAAGTCGCCCATTCTAAGGCGGTTTCAGGCTTGCGATTAGGAATGTGCGTGGATGTGTTTTCAGAAAAGTTTGTGGTCATATTAGGAATCTTTATACATTATAGGGGAATCTGCATTCAAGGGGCGAATGCGTTCACTTTTTTATGTTACAATAAACATAGATGTTTTACAAAGAGATAGAAAATATGACTGCCCCTTGCTTTTTAGTGATTCCCCTAGACGCTCGCCCTGTGTGCCATTCAGCCGTGGTGGATTTGGCTCGTTTAACAGGCGTACAAGTGTTTTTGCCTCCAGCGGACTTGCTTGGTAAGCTCAAGACTCCTGCGGATTTGCCCGCCATTCGCCAGTGGATGGAACGCATCCTACGGCAACACCCCATTCAAGCCGCCATCGTTTCCCTCGATTTATTGAGCTACGGCGGATTAATTCCCAGTCGTATTGGGGAAGAATCGAACGAAGATCTCATTCGAGAGCTTGAAAAAGGCTTGGCGATTCTTAAAGATGTACCAAAACTGTACGGATTTTCAAGTATTTTGCGAGTACCCACTTATAATAATAGTGAAGAAGAACCAGACTATTGGGCGGAATGGGGCGAAGTGTTGTCTCGTTTTTCGCAAAATCTGCACAAGAAAAACATTCTGATGCAAAATTGGCGGTCTTTGGAATGGCAAGAAGAACATCCCCCCAAAGAGATTATTAAAGATTTCGTCATCCGACGAGAACGTAACCACTGGCACAACCTGCGTTTGTTGCAATTGTTGCAACAAAAACGCTTGGCTCATTTGGTCTTTTGTGAAGACGATCGTGGCGAATACGGCTTGAACGTCTATGAAGCCGACACGCTACGAGCAAGGGTTGAAACCCTTGAACTCACCGACTTTGCCCACGTGCAAACAGGGGCGGATGAAGTCGCTCACACACTGCTTATTCGAGCCTTAGAAGAAAGCCTGCAAGATTCCCTAAGCGTTTTTGTGAAATCCGCTCAATCGCTGCATGTCGTGGCGAAGTTCGACGGTCAACCGCTCAAACATGTGATTTATCAGCGGATTAAGGCGACGGCATCCAAATCCACGCTCAAGCTTGAAGACGCCGATGTTGTGTTGATTCTGCATGCCCCTCATTACCGCATGGGGGATCACGGTGAAGGTTCGCAAGCCGATACCACGATGAATGACGCCTATGAAACGCTGGCACTCACCACAGAAGTGGTAGCTCAAGGTAAGGCGGTTGTTTTAGTGGATGTTGCCTATGCCAATGGGGCGGATCCCTTACTATTAAAGGCGATTAAAGATGAGCCTGATGTCTTGCCACAACTCGCAGGTTATGCCGCATGGAATACCCCTGGAAACTCGGTAGGTTCTGGGCTTGCCATGGGCTTGGGTTATGTGTATGCACAGAAATATAATGTCGGTTCAGGGTCTCGGCATCGTAAGACCCTTGCCACTCGCTTGCTGGATGACGGCGTGTATCAAAGCCATGTGCGTCACATTTGGCGATTGAGTCAACGCCCTTTGAATCAGGTTCATTTGACGGATGCCTTGTTACGTCATGGGCAGTGGATCCTTAACACGCTGGGGCTTGGCAATAAACGCATCGATGCTCGCTTCCCTTGTGACCGCACCTTTGAATGTGCGATTGAGTTTTTACGCTAGGCACTGGTTTTATAGAAGGTTCTGCGAAAGTCCGTCATTGCGAGCGTAGCGTGGCAACATTCCTCCCCATAAACGGCTTTACAGATTGCTTCACATACGTTCGTAATGACAATTTTCCCTTTTGCAGAGCTTTCTATATAGTGTCCGATATCTAGTGCTTATTAGATAAAAAGTGGGGATGCTTAACTCGTTGCATAAGCAGGCGTCCAAGCACTAAATCCGAGCGGGTGAGCGTAAGCGACCCCTCGAATGCGGACGTCGTGCAACGGGAATGATGCGAGGAGGGGGAAATGAGGGAGGAGAAACGCAATGCGTCCTTCCTTCCCCCTCCTTGAACCGCCTTTGGGGGTTTGGGGAGTCTTTAGCGGCACAAAGACCCCCCAAGCACCAGCTCAAAATGGAGCGAAAAACCCCAAAAAACAGAAGGTCTTAAAATACCACTTCTTTAATATAAAACACTATAAATAACCATACGTTCCCTAGCTTTCCGTATAAGGACGCTTAATCATGTGCGTTACCACCACATTTTCAGAGTTTTGGGTAATGGCTCCAGGAGTCGTCACCCCTCCCGTTGTGGTACCATTCGCTTGGTTTAATACCAGCAAAGCCACACCAATAATCGGGCGATCCGTAAAATCATCGTGCGTCGGGCGTAGATTGTCAAGCCGAACATTCAGCTGGCGATTGGCACTTTCCGCCCGATATTCCAAATAGCCAATGCTATTGGTCAATTCTTGTACATTCGATACAATCGGGTAGACTCGTAAAATCGCATTGGCACTGGTTAAAAACACGCCAAATTCTATGCTATAACGGAAAGCAGAATTGTTAATAGTGGTGTTAATGGTGTTTGAAGACACAGGCATGACCAAACGAGCGTTGGCGTTGGGGTAAGAACCTGCCGCACTTTCTTGATTGGCTCTGTCAAAGACCAAGCCTGTATTAAACAACGGATTCATTGAAACAGGCAAAATGCCTCCACCACCTACGGCTCCAACAGCATCATAATCAAACATGCCTGCCACATCAATGGCGGTAGGGGTGACGATGCCTCCCCATACATTGTCGTTTTCAGGGTTGTAAAGGGCTAAATTGGTTTGTTGCGTGGGCATTGAACCCCCACTACCTGTATAGGCGGTCGCCGAACTATACGCCCGATTCGCTGCGGAAGTAGTCGTCGCCACGGTAGTGTAGGTCATTGCCGTTGCGGCTGGAACGGGAATACAAGACAATCCGTTATAACGAACGACGGCTGTTGCACCATAATTATGGCATTCGGTGTTGAGGTTCAATTTACGTTGAAAACGACGGTACACTTGATTGGTGTTAAGTCGCTTGTATAAGGTGAGGTCTGCAATTTTAATATCGGGGTAATTGGGTTCTGAATAGACGTTTAAATCGTAAAATAACCTTTTGGCATTGGTGGTCGTTCCGTCGCTCGCAATAACAATTTGCTGACGAACAGGCGAAATATCGTATCGGGCTTCAACATCTAAACGATAGAAATCGACCTCATTTAACACTTCATTGGCGGCCGTATTTTCCGCATGCACTTGTGATGCTTCAAGGTTTGCAGAAATAATGCTTTGCACCCCCAAAAGCAAGGCAGAAAAGGATATTCCAAAAAAAGTCAAGGCTAATGCCACTTCAACAAGGTTAAAGCCGTATTGCTTGTGTGAAAATCGACTTTTGAAACTGGAACGCATGAGTGAAAAATCCTTTAAGCAATTCTATAATACACGCACGTCGCTTTAGTTAATACTGTCCTTATAACGATCGTAAAAGGTTCT
>JAJTHC010000229.1 GCA_021299615.1 Vampirovibrionales bacterium | reverse complement strand
CTCTCGTCTGCATCCGCTTGCGTGTTTTGGCGACGTAGCCAGTCCGTTTTCAACGATTCAATGCGATCCATCATCAAAATACCGTCTAGGTGATCAATTTCATGTTGCACGCAAACCGCTTCTAAATGCTTGAGTTCATAGCTGTGCAATACACCAAAGGCATCGAAGGCTTCCACCGTAAGTCGTTGTGAACGCTTGACATTCGCCAAGTACTCAGGAAAGCTAAGGCATCCTTCACGCATGGTTTTGTTACGACTGGCGGTGATGATTCTAGGGTTCACCATGACTTTAAGGTTGTCTCGAGTGGTGAAGGCGTTGGTGTCCATCACAAAGACACGCACGCTCTGCCCCACTTGCGGCGCCGCTAAGCCCACCGCTCCTGTGCCGTGGTACATGGTTTCCACCATGTCCGCCACCAAGTCTTGCAAGGCTTGGTCAAAGTCGATGACATCAGGGCAGGGGATGCGTAAAATCGGATGTGGATACTTCAAAATCTTTAAGACAGTCATTACAAAATTATAGCATCCATAGAACGAAGTCTCACATCCAGCTGGAGTTCTTTGCCAAGGTTTTCTAAATTCGCCTTCATTTGGACTTCGTCCACGCTCAAGGGAACATCCATTTCAATGGCAAGCATGTAAACAATGCCATCTTCGCCGTTAATGCGGTGGGCATGTACATCGGTAATGTTAATGTCAAAGGCAGCGAGTGCTTTTGAAAAAGCGTAGGTAATGCCTGTACGGTCATAACCGCCAACAGAAAGCAAGTATTTATGTGATTTGGAAGCCACCTGTGCTTCAGGCAAATCAGGTTCTTCATCAGGATTAAGGGGACGAATATCCACGTGAAACAAGCCTTCTTCTTCAATTTGAGCAATAGCGGTTTTAAATAGATCAAGATTTTCAGGGCTATTAAAGTGAACGATATAGATCATTGAAAATTGACCGCCGAGTCGAGTCATCGTGGAATCGTCGATATTACCGTGTGCATTTGAAATGGCTTCGCACATACGAGCAACCAAACCGGGGCGGTCTTTTCCGACTGTAGAAATAACCAATTTAATTAAGGAAGAAGGCATCATAAGGGGCATCCGTTTTTGTTGATAAAATTAAGCCCTATAGTCTTATCTCAAAACGTTTCAAAATGCAAGCCCTAAAGCCTAAAAATTACAAAAAAATAACAAAAGCCCTTAAAAAGAGAAAAACACGCCGTGAGGGACTTGAACCCCCGACCCTTTGGTTCGAAGCCAAATACTCTATCCATCTGAGCTAACGGCGCATTTGCCCTATCATATCGTTAATGTGTTTTTATATCAAGTTGATGATATAAAGACACCACGCCCTCCACATAGGAGGTAAATCGAACGTCCCCCAAGGCTCTAAGCAATCGCAGGTTTGAACCTGTATACTCTGGTTGAAGCCCGTCTTGTTCAATCTGGATCGGACTAGGCGTGGACGATTGAGCTTGAATGAGTTTAGCCAATTCCACCAGCGTGATCGATTCATTCGGTGTAACATTCAAAATCCGCTCCATAGGAGGCGTTTCTATCAAGCGTTCGACAATCTTCGCCAAGTCGTCTATCCACAAATAGCTAAAACGCACGTTTTGACGAATCCGAATCGGCTTGCCTTGAACTTGAGCCTGTATCGCTTGGGTGATGAACCTGTGCGACCCTTCCCCCACGCCATAAACACCAAATAAACGCAGGTGCAAGGCATGCGGAAGCCCTTCAATTTGTTGAGCAATCCACTGCTTGGAACGACCGTAGACGTCTTGTGGCGTGGCGGTTTCGGCGGCGGATTCATCCATCTGCACAATAGGGAAACGCTTGTCGTATTCGGCTCCACTACCCAAGTGGATGAGGCGTCCCTGTGGAGGCAAGGCGTCGTTTAAGGCGATGAACATCTGCTGGTTACGAGTGAAAATAAGCTCATCCGCAAGTGAATTATGGGGACTCACGCCTTCGCACGCACTATGCAGAATCAGATCAATTTGATGCCTTTCGACAAAACCTCGTACCACTTGCGGATCCGTCAAATCCAGCTCCTGCCGTTTGGGGGCTTCCACAAAATAGCCATGCTCTCGAAAAAAAGACGTTAAAGAACCGCCAATAAAGCCTGTGCCTCCTGTAATAAGCAGGCGTGGCTTAGTCATGCGAAAGGCTTTCGGCAGACGTTACACCTTGAGGCGAGCTGGGCAGAGGCGTACTTGGCATCATCAACGATGCCAACTCTTTTTCAGGCAAAAACGGATACATATCTTCAATGGGCTTATTGACGATGAGTTTTGGCTCCACGGTGGTGGCGACAGGCAGGTGAATATCCAGCAAGGCAGGGATGTCATCCGCCAAAAAGGCGGTGATGACGGCATCAATCGCTTCAAGCGACAAACCTTCCGCTTCACGGAGCGTTTGCCCCCCAAGCTCGTACGCCTTAGCGATGGCTTCAAAGTTTGGCACGCTGTAATCGTCCAACGTGGAAGGGCATCGGTTGTCAAAGTAGATCTCTTGAAATTGACGCACCATGCCCAAGTTAAAGTTGTTCAGCACAATAATTTTAATCGGTAAATTACGACGCTTCAAGACTTCCAGTTCTTGAATGTTCATTTGTAAACCGCCGTCTCCACAAAGCACGAGGCACCGCTTACTTGTGGCGAGCGTCGCCCCAATCGACGCAGGCAAGGCAAAGCCCATGGCTCCCATACCGCCTGAAAAAAGCACCCGCTGTTCCGCCTGAACTTGCCACGATTGAGCCACCCACATTTGATGTTGCCCCACATCGGCGATAACGACATCATCCGCACGAGCATGCTTTGAAATCAGCGAAATCACTTGGTTTTGTAACTTGGGCGAGCCGTCCAACGCTGTTTCCGCAGGGAATTGTGCCTTATAAGCTTCTAAACGTTGCGTCCATTCGGACGTCTCCAGCGGATGAGCCAAGGCATTCAAGCCCTCTAACGCCGTGGCGAGATCCGCACGAACGCCTTGCACGTTGGGGAACTCGTTATGTTCGAGTTCCGCCAGATCGGTATCCACCCGAATGATGTGAGCATGGGGAGCAAACAAAGCTTTATTCGTGCCTGTTTGACGCAAATCCAGCCGAGACCCCAGCGTCAAGATGACATCTGCATTGGCGAGCGTTAAATTGCCGTAACGATTGCCATACGCCCCGATCAGCCCATAATGCTGGGCGTAATTCGCAGGCACGGCATCCACGCCCATGAGCGACGTCACCACAGGGAGCCGTGAAGCGTCTAAAAAAGCACGCAAGGCAGGCGTCACACCGCTGGATCGTATCCCCCCACCAACGAGAACGACAGGGCGTTCGGCGTTAGCGAGAGCCTCCCACACGGCGGAAAAATCAGCAGATGCCTTCGTGTTTTCCGCTTCTAAGGCGTGATGCTCGTCACTACCATAAAAGGACGGAAGACTTTCAATCTCCAATTCAGCTCGTTGCACATCCATGGGAATATCCACGTGAACAGGGCCTTTTCGACCCGCTTGGGCGATATACAACGCCTTTTCCAGCTCATAGCGAATCTGTTGGGCGTCGTCCACCCACACCGAATACTTGCTAATGGGGCGAGTCATGCTCACAATATCGGTTTCTTGAAAGCCCTTTTGGCGAATCGGCATCGTGCCTTTATACTCATACGTATTCACCTGCCCCGTGATGAACAGCGTCGGCACGGAATCAAAAAAACAGCTCCCTAGGGGCGTGAGCAGGTTGATCGCACCCGGCCCGCTTGTGGCGAGTGCCACGCCGATTCTGCCCGTCGTGCGAGCGTAGCCTTCGGCGGCAAAGCCTGCCCCCTGTTCGTGCAAGGTATTCACCATTTCAATCTGCGGATTGAGGTAGATGGAATCGAGCAAGTGGGCAATGGTACCGCCGATGTAGCCGAAGACTTGCGTACTTCCGTGCTGAATCAGCGTATCAATGATGTAGTCGGATACTTTAATTTTACGCATACCTTATAATGTATAGTGTTTTAAAGAATTAAGCAGACGTTAGGCTATTCTAGGAGCTTAGATTTTTTTGTGCGGGCGTGTAGAGCGACCTACATAACCAAACAAAAAAATCGTAGCGACAACGAAGAGACAACGTATGGTTATTTATTTAAAATACTATATCATTTTTCTGCGGATTGGACGAACCTCGGGGTGAATCTTCATCCTTTTGTTTGTCTTCTTCAGAAGAAAAGCTCCCCACAAGGAGAGCTTTTCTTGAAAATATGAAAAACGCTTAAAATACTATACGGCTTCGGCGTTACGAGCCACAAAGCCTACTAAGCGAGACTTGTCTCTCGCACCCTTGTTGGGCTTGTAAAGCTTTTTGGAAACGGCACGATCAATCAAGCTTTGAGCGGCTTGAACGGCGACTTGAACATCTTCAGCAGATGCTTTCGTCAAAACAAGGCTCTGTACTTTTTTAATGGATGTACGCACAGATGCCTTATAAGCACTGTTACGAACTCGGTTGCGTTCGTTGGTGTCAACACGTTTACGAGCGGATTTACTGTTTGCCATGAAATAATTCCTAAAAATTAAGGGGGGATCCTTCACGTCTTAGTCGAGCAGTGATTGCTTAGACACGGATTCAAAAAACAGGGAGGTTTCTTGCTTCCAGCAACCGATCAGACACAGAAACAAAGGAGTCTATATAACTGAGGTACGTTTAGTTTACGACATCCATATCAAATAACAAGCCTTTTTTTAAATTTTTATAGTGTTCGATAGAAACCTTGACGTGAACGTATGACTTTGCTAAGCTTAAGGAGTCCTTTACACAATATGAAATGGAGCATCTTCAATGAACGCAATCGAAACTAGCCCTTTTTACAATGAAGTTGAGCGTGAAATCGCCGAAAACCCCATTATGATCTACAGCAAAGGCACCAAAGACTTCCCCCGCTGCGGATTCACCATGCGTTTAAAAGACACCTTTGAACAGCTCGGCGTAGACTTTGTGATGCAAGATGTTTTGGACAATCCCGACAAACGCCTGTTTCTAAACGAGTATTGCGAATGGCCTACCCTGCCAAAAGTCTTCGTGCAAGGCGAGTTTTGTGGCGGTACGGATATTGTTTTAGAAATGCTCCAAAAAGGCGAATTACAGCCTATTCTCGAAAAAATCAAAGCAACGTCGATTTAGTGATGACGTTTTTGGCTCCGCAATGGGATGCACTTCAAGCAGGGCAAAGCTTTAGCGTTGATCTTTCATCACACTACACCGCTTTTGAACTGGTGGGTAAAGATCTGGTGGATTACTTACAGCGTCGCACGTCGAATGACGTGAAGGCGTTAACCGTTGGTGAAACGCAGGTCAACAGCTTTTTGACGAAGACCTCTAGTATTCAATGCCTCTTTCATTTGTGGAAGAAGACGGAAGATGCCTTTTTTGCGGTGGTGGAAACACCCTTAGCGGAAATCTTTGAAGCGGAAGTCGTCAAGTTTAAAATCATGGAAAGTTTCGATATCAAGCGTGTAGACTCGCCATTGATGCTGGTGATTCATCCTGCTGAACCGCTCAAAAAAGCCGAAAAAGCCTTTCAAAACCCGACGCTTCTACTGGGCAAAAGTGCAAGCGTTGCCTGCCTTTTGACGTCCCCATTAGACGACAGTTCCCTTGAAACGCTTTCAACAGAGGCGTTTCAAGACTTGCAAACCCTTTGCGGTGTGCCTCGTTACGGGGTGGATTACACGCACGACACCAAGCTCCCTGAAACGGCGTGGGAAGATTTTGCGGTGAGCTATACCAAAGGGTGCTTTTTAGGACAGGAAACGCTCGCCAAAGTGAAGACTTACGGCGGACTTAAGCAAACGCTCATGGGTTTGTGGATGCCGAATGCGTCGCTTGAAAGCCTGCGAATCGAGCCGCAAAGCCCCGTCCTGCTCAAGAATGACACTGGCGAAGCTCAAGAAATCGGAACATGGGGACGTGCCGTTTCGCTTAAAAATGGCGTCTATGCCTTGGCGTACCTGCATCGAACTTTTCGTAAACCTGGTGAATCCCTGCGTTTAGCCGTTCAAGATGCCACCATTGAAGCCAAAGTCGACCTTCCCCCCTACCTCAATTTAAGCACCCAAGCGGACGAAAAGCCTCAACGGCTCTACGAGTCAGCGATGCAAACCTTTGTCGAAGGCGATTTAGACACCAGTATCACGGCGATGCGTCACTTGGTGGATGCGTATCCGCAATTTTGGCAGGCTCAAGAAGGCTTGGCGGTATTGTTAGGTCGTGCAGAAGCCTATGAAGAGGCGATGCATGTCTTAAAATCGCTGATTGTCGAAAATCCCGATTGGGTGATGGCGTATACGAATTTGTCGATTTATGCTTTGCGTTTAGGCAGTAAGGAAGACGCTGAGACATGGAAGGCGGAAGGCACTCGGGTGGCGATGCGTCTTAAAATGTCGGAAGTCATGGCTCAAAAGCAAGCGATGCAAGGCGATGCGGAAGCAGAAGCCCGTCGTTTGAAAGAAGCCGAAGAAGCCGCCGAAAAACGAAAAAACCAGCTTGTGGAGCGTGTTTCGCTCTTTGATCAAGCCCTTGCTTTTAGCCCCAATGATGCCTTGGCTCACTACGGCAAAGCCACCGCCTTGCATGAGTTAGAACGATACGCCGAAGCGGTAAATGCCTATGAACAGACGGTTTCACTCAACCCCAAGCAGAGCAAAGCCTATGTGGGCTGGGCGGAATGCCTCGACGCACTTGGGCATCTCGATACCTTGCGAGATGTCGTGCAAGCAGGCATTGATGTTGCCAGCCAGCGTGGCGATCTTCAACCGCTCGCCCGTTTGAAAGAGCTTTCAAAATAATCGTAGCGACAACGTATAGACAAGTAAAGGAATTTATCAATTCGACTATATAAACTTCGCTATAAATAACGATCGAGTTCCTGCAATGCCTTCTTCAGGCGACGGCTCACCTGCATTTGCGAAACCCCACTCCGTTCGGCGATTTTTTGTTGGGGCATTTCTTCGAAAAAGCTCAAGGTCACCACATCCCGCAGTTCGGGTGCTAAACGTCGTATCGCCTTTCGTAGCATCAACCTATCTTCCGTTTCACGCACACCACCGTCGTTTTGTAATTCTGTAAAGCTTTCAAAGTAAGGCGAGGTCTCGTCCTGCTGTGGGAAGGGAACATCGTTAAGTGTACCTGCGGATTGCAAGCCTTCTTCTTCGTTGACTTGCATGCCATCTTCAAAGGAAAAAGCAGCGGAACGACGTTCTAGGTGACGTAACTCGTTTAAGGTGGTGGGTTCGCACTGTAAGGCGTTGAGCAACTCAACGTCGCTGGGTTCACGTCCGTTTTGGGCTTGAAAGTTCTTGCTGATATTTAACATACGGTAGTGCAATTCCTGCAAGGCACGAGGGGCTTTAAACAATAGCGATTGTTCTCGTAAGTATCGGCGGATTTCGCCTGTGACGTAGTAACTGGCGTAGCTTTTAAAGGAACTGCCTTTGCTGGGGTCGTAATGCGCCAAGGCTTTTAATACGCCAATCGCCCCCATTTGAAGCAGGTCTTCCTTAGGGTCACTATGTCGACGAGCCATGCTATACACGACGCCTTCCACATAGGGGGTCATTACCTGTAAAAATGCCGTTTTACAGTCTTGCTGTTCTTTGGGGGGGTAGGCATCGAGGGGTTGGGTGAGCCATTGTGCTTCAAGGGCTTCTAAGTGACGTTGATTAAATTTAGCCGAAGAGCTTGCCATAGCTTAAATTTCCTTGCAATAGAGGGATATATAGTGCGATATTGATACGTCTCTTCTTTCGGACAGGGTCTGCGAAACTTTAAGTCTTGTTACATTTGGAATAGGATTTGACAGGCGTACGCTTTTGTGAAAAGATAGTATCGTTTTGAAAGCATTTTTCTCCAATGTCTGAAAAGAGTCCCTTTTATCGTGTTTAGGTTATTTTGATATGCAACTACAAAAAATTTCTGGTTATTGTAAGTCCGTTTTTACGAAGTCTTCTCTAAGAAAAACCGTTTCCCCCCAAGAAAAGCAACGTTTGCAAAATTGTGCGAAACTGGAAAGAGAACTAAACTTTGTATATTTACAAGCTTTAACCTGTTTAAGAAAAAGTTCTAAAGGTGACGATGTTTTACACCGTGCGTATATCGCCTTAATTGAAGCTTGTCAACGTTGCGAATGGGCGGGACTAACTGTCCCTTATCATGTGACGGCTTGCAGAGAAGCCCTAACCAATAAGGCTTTTTCAAAAGCCCCTCAAACGCTTCCTACGGTAAAAGAACAGGCAACGGTTTTGGTGTCTCGCCTTTTTTCATGTTTTCAGTATTATTATAGAAAGCGTGTTTAAAGCGTCCACAAATAAATGACGAAAGGGGAT
>JAJTHC010000136.1 GCA_021299615.1 Vampirovibrionales bacterium | reverse complement strand
TGGGTGCATGCCTTCAGTGTTTGGCAAATATAGGGATTCGGCTTGTACGGAAGCAATGCCATTTAATAGGCTACTTAGTAGCAAAGCCACCACAAAAAAGCGTGATGCTTTTGGGATTCTAGGGTTCATCTATTTGTCCCTTAGGTATTTTTTCTCTCTCTTCTTATTGTGACGACTTTGGGGACGCCTTGCCCCCTCCCAAAGGTGTATTTTATACATATTTGGGAGGCTATTTGTACGTCTATAATAATCGGTGAATATCCAACTTAAGAGTTTTCAAGGCTTTTATTTTACTAAGGAGTTTATCTACTATCTCTGAATCGCTAGACTCTGAACGATTAAGCCTCCATTCAGCAATTTTAGCATCCAGCCAAGTAGAAGAGTATTCTAATTTGGACTGACGACCTTTCGGTTGGACTAGGTTAGGGTCATTTGCATTAAGGATTAAAGCAGAAATACGTGTGATTTCTTGACGGTCTTGTTTTTCATTATACGCTTTAAGTCCTTGAGGATCTGTAGGAGGAGTAACAATATATAGTTTATTTAAAATAGGATCATATTGCATAAGAATTAACGCTCATTTTAAGGTTTAACAGCGTATGGGTAGAGTTCAAAAGCCTGTAATCACATATATAGCCAAGTTTATAATTTTCTATACTTGTCTCTTCGTTGTCGCGACGATTCTCGATGTGCTTATGTACGTTTTTGTACACCTCACACATCTGCGAATCTAGGCTCCTAGAATAGCCTACTGTACAGAAAACTCTAAACTTGGCTATAAGTGTTTAAATAATCAACCATACAGCATATAATACTTTACTTACTGTAATACAATCTATGTAACTGTGTCAAGTCTTCAGTGGTGAATTGGTGATTCTGTAAACTGCGGTGAAACATCACACTATGCGGATCCTGCGTATGCTCCATGCCTAAGGCATGCCCGATTTCATGTAAAAACGTGGCATACAACTGAAGCCCTTGAGCATCCACATCCAAGTGCTGATTGATGCGTGGATTGCGTTGCAACACAAGCTCGCTTCTATAAATAAACTCATGCCCGTCTTTCACTTGCGTTTGATTGACCGTGCGACCCACTTCGTAAGGGCGTTGCGGATTCGTTTCATCGCTCCATGTGATAAAAATGCCGTCGCCGTCTGCCGTTTCTTGGGTTAATCGCTTGAACTGAACGGCACCTTTGCTGGCATTTTGCCAAGCCAGTAGGGCTTTTTCAAAGGCATCAGGCGGATGCGTCTGGGTTTCGTCCAGAGGATCACAAAAAATAGGGATGCTTAACGGCTCTTGCCAGCACAGCACGCTATTTTCAAGATCAGCAGGCGTCAAAGCTGTTTTGCTTTCAACTTTACGTTGAGGCAAGCCGTTCGTTAAAGGTAGCGGTGTATTAAACGACCATGGCTGTATGGGAGGAACTTGCATACGGTTATTTTACGGCTTTTTCAAGAATGCTTAATAAGGCTTGCGTTGTGGTGGCTAAATCGGTTTCAACCGAAGCCCCTGCCGCTTTTTTATGCCCGCCTCCACCAAAATGTTCACCCAATAAGGCGGAAACATCAATATCGTTGCGGTTAGAACGTAAGCTGATTTTGGTGCGTCCTGACGGCATTTCTTTAATCAGTGCAGACACTTGCACGCCTTGAATACAACGTAATTGATCGATAATGCCTTCGGTATGCTCATCCAACGCGTTGTAGGTTTCAATCTCCTTCAAGGTCAGCGACGTCCACATAATACGACCTTCGGCATGAGGCTTGGCGTTTAAAACGGCATGAGCCATCAACTGGCTTTGGCAAAAGGGTTGCGTTTCGTAGATTTGATTATAAATATAGGTCACATCCGCCCCTGCACGTTGCAATTGCCCCGCCACTTCAAAGGCTTCAGGCGTGGTGCTTGAATGACGAAATCCGCCTGTATCCGTCAATAAAGCGACGTATAAGCAGGTGGCGGCTTCGGGACTAACGGGGCATTGCCATGTGTTTAAAATCCGCACAATGACTTGACCGCTGGCGGCGGCGTCGGTTTCAATAATGTTGATGTGGGCAAAGGCATCGTTCGACACGTGGTGGTCGATATTCAAGGTATCCGTCGCCGTTTCAAAGAGTCGAGCCGCAGGGCCTAAGCGAGACAAGGCACCGCAATCCACCGAAATGGCTAAGTCATAGCGATCCAACACTTTTTCAGGCGTTTTGTCGATGCTGATAACGTCTTCAATGCCTGGCATGAAGTGGAAGACATCGGGCATGCGACCTGCGATGATGCAGTCGACTCGCTTGATATTGGGGAAGAGGTAGGCGAGGCTGTGCTTTAAGCCGAGCATGGAACCGAGCGTGTCGCCGTCGGGCCCGACGTGTGCGGTGATGAAGACGGTTTCACTGCGGTCTAGGGCGTTGTAAGCGTCTTGGTAACGGCGGAGCTTTTGCGGATTTTCAGTAGTCATTATCATGGCGTTTCCTTTTTTGGGTTAGTGTGCTTATTTATTATAACGCATCTACAGGCTTTTTTGTGCTAATTCGATTTAAATGCGATATTTTGAAAAAAAGCTTGCGTTTTAGTTCTGTTCACGTTTAAATAATAAATGTTGGAGCCTTTAAGGGGTTTCACCATAAGGGCCAGTAGCTCAGTTGGTTAGAGTGCATGCCTGTCACGCATGAGGTCGCGAGTTCGAGCCTCGTCTGGCCCGCCATTAAATCCTCCGTATTATATGGGGGATTTTTTATATAGTATTTTATACCAATTCTTAGTTTAAATAGCGTCTGGCGTCTTCGTTGTCGTTACGATTCTCGATGTGCTTATGTACGTCTTTGTACACCTCACACATCTGCGAGTCTAGACTCCTAGAATCCACCTATACGCTATTCAATCTAAGAAATGGTATTACATATAGCCAAGTTTAGAGTTTCCTGTACAGTGTCTCTTCGTTGATGCTATTTCATTGGTATAGTGTTTTAAAGAGTTTTCCGTACTTAGGCTAGACGAAGAGCCTAGATTATTTTCTCGCTCGTGGATGAGCCTGCAAGTAAGCGTGACGCAGGCGGTCGGTGTTGATGTGCGTGTAGATCTGCGTTGAGCGAATCGACACATGCCCCAAAAGCTCTTGTACCAAACGTAGTTCTACGCCATTATTCAACAAATGCGTCGCAAAACTATGGCGAAACAAATGCGGATGCAACGGCTCTTCCATACCTGCTGCCTTGCCCAAGTACGCCAAAAACCGATGCACCGAACGATCGCTTAAGCGTTGCCCTCGCTGGTTTAGGAACAAGGCGTTTTGCTTCTTGTTTTTGCTGGGTAGGCTTTGAAGCAATGCCTCTCGCAACGGCAACCATGCGTCTAGCGACGCCAAGAAATCGGCACTGCAAAAGGCGATGCGTTCTCGGTTGCCTTTACCCACGACTTTCAGCTCGCCTTCTTCAGGGTTAAGGGCGTTCAGATCCAAGCCCACCAATTCCGCCACACGAATCCCACTGCTGAATAAAAGCTTCAAAATCAACTGATTGCGTAAGCCTGCATACGTCGTTTTTTCCAGTTGTGGTGCTTTTTCAATTAGCTCATCAATGGTTTCTTTGCTCAAGAAATGAGGCAAGGTTTGAGGTAATCGAGGCTGATGAAACCGCAAGTTAAAGGTCGACAAGGGATAAAACTCTTCTTTCATCACATACTTAAGGAAGCTCCGCAAGCTTGAGCTTTTTCGAGCCAGTGTGGATCGTGACAAGGTTTGACGAGCCAAATGCCCTAGGTATTGAGCAGGTAAATCTCGTAAAGTCGTTTTATTGGGGGATTGTGTCGCAAAGTTTTGCATGACCCACACCATAAAGTCAAGGCTGTCGTTTTGATAGGCTCGCAAGGTGTGCCGAGACAGTTGACGCTGAACATCAAGGTAACTTAAAAACTCCAAACGAGCTACCTGCAAGGGTTTTAGCCATACAGGGGCTTGTGTTTCAAGCTGTTCTTCAAGCGATTTTTGGGGAGTCGGGGGCATGGGGGCATCCTGTATGATTAAGGAGTGTAAAAGTCTAAAACGGTCTTACCCCCTCCCCTTTAAGGGGAGGGAAACACCCTTCTTATTCACGAAGTGAATCTTCGTCTTTAGGAAGGAGAGGTTAGGAGAGGAAAGCAACGGTTTTCTTTCCTAAGAGAAAAAGTTTTAACTTTTTCGACCATGGTGGGGTGGGGAGTAGATGTTAACACTGGGTTTTGAACATCCCCCCCTCTCCCTAGCCCTCTCCTCAAGGAGAGGGGATAGAACTTTTAAAAAGAGTTCTTTGCCTATTTTAGCCTATTTTAGTATAATAATGTGTATTGATGTATTATTTGCGTTGCTTCGTCAAAAGTCAATGCCGTTCAAAAAGGAAATGTCATGTCTGTATTCATAAAAATGCCTCGTGCGTGGGTTGCTGGATGCCTAAGTTTAATGTTAGTGGCGTCGTTAGGTTTGAGTGGTTGCGGTCAGCCCACAGGCTTATTGAATACGTCACAAGGTGGAGCCACCGTCTTGACGATTGACGGCATAGTTGTCACCAAAAACGAGTATGACAAAGCTTACGAGCAAACCGCCAAGCAAATGGGCGTGGGCGACAGTCCTCAAATGGCGGAAAACGGCATCTTCAAGGAAATCATCAAGCAACAAGCCCTTCAGCAGTTGATCGCTTTAAGCGTGATTGATCAAGCCGTGAAAAAATACGACATTCAAGTCTTGCCCAAAGAATTGGAAGCCAAGCGTCAAGAAGTAATTAAACAAGTCGGTGGTACGGCTGCCCTTCAAGCTATTTTCAAGCAAAACGATATGACTGAAGAAGACTTTAACTACCAGTTAAAGCAAATGAAGCAGTTGGAAAAATTGGTCGACAAGCTAGGTTTGGTCAAGGGTTCGATCGCTTCTTCAGAAGTGGCGGCGTTCTACAAGGCCCATGAAATTGAGTTTGATTTGCCTTTACAGATTTCGTCTGCTCATATTTTGATTAAAGCCATTCCCGCTAAAATTAGAGCCGACATCCAAGCCAAGAATAAAGCGATTACGCCTCAAGAACTTGAAAATCAAGTCACAGCTGAAATTGATGCTAAGAAAAAGAAAGCCGAAGAGCTTTTGGCTGAAATTAAAAAATCACCCGACAAATTCGGTGCTTTAGCGGAACGCAATAGTGAAGACACCATGACCCAAGTTAAAAAAGGCGAAGTGGGCTTCATGCAACAACGCACCAGCGATCCTGGGTATTGGCAAGCCTTGGCAAAAGGCAAAGCAGGTCAGTTGTATCCTGAAATTGTGAAGTCGGCTTACGGATTCCACATCGTGAAAGTCGGTGAAATCAAGCCTGCGACAAAGAAAAACCTCGCCGAAGCGACGCCTGAAATCACCACAATGCTTGAAAATCAAAAACGTCAACAGGCGATTGGTACTTGGTTGGATGCTCAAATCGAGTCGCTTAAAAAGCAAAACAAGCTCGTCATTGCGGACGATTACAAGCCTTCATCTCCTGAAGAAATGCAGAAGCAAATGCAAGGTGAAGGGCAAGCAGAAGCCCCTCAAGCTTCTGCCAAACACTAAGTTTTTCTGAAGAAAACCGCTTATATGATAAAGTCCTGCTTTAATAGAAGCATAGTGTTCGTTAGATACATTCTCTAACGAACACTGTCTATTAGAGAAGGGCTTTTTCGTGAAGTTCCTCCTCTGTTAAAATTCGTTTTGTAGAAAAGACATCTCATGCCTGCTTCACGTTTACTCCCTCTTGATGAACTCCTAGACACCCTGAAACCCTTGCGTCAAGAAGGCAAAACGGTCGTCACCACTAACGGATGCTTTGACCTCTTTCATGTCGGGCATTTGCGTTATTTGCAAGCCAGCAAAGCCTTAGGCGATATTCTGGTGGTTGCCCTTAATAGTGATGCATCGGTCAAGACGTTTAAAGATGACGGACGCCCCATTCTGCCCCAAGCGGAACGTGCAGAACTGCTCACCGCCTTACGATGCGTCGATTATGTTACCATCTTCGACGCCCGAAGCCCTGTCGATGTTCTCACCGCCATCGCCCCTGACATTCACACCAAGGGAGCCGACTATACGCTTGAAACCTTGCCCGAAGCTCCTGCTTTAACCGTAGTTGGCACAGAAATAGCCTTTATCGATTTGGTGGAAGGGCGTTCGACGTCTTCACTGATACAAGCCATTCTAAAGGCATACCCTCCACCTAACGAATAAAGGTCGTATGGCGTCTTCGTTGTCGCTACGATTTTCATTCTTTCGAACACTGTATTTGAAACACTTTAAGCTAAAATTTTATAGCTTGAATAAAAAGAAAAAAGGAAACATCTCCATGAAAACACGAGTACTCAGCCTAATTTTAGGCATCTTGGTCTTAAGTTCTGTTGGTATGATGGGTTTAGCTTCGGCTAAAGGCTGTTGTAAATCCAACAAAAAGAATCAAAGCGTCGAAGTCAATACCGTCAATAACATGACCTGCCCTTCAATGAAAGACAAGTCAACACCCCCACCCTACACACATGGCATGGGAGCCTTCGGTATGGACAAAGTCGCGGCGGATTGGAAGGCAGCTTTGGCATTGACGCCTAAACAAGCCATGGCTTTTGACGATTTAGAAAAGCAGTACAAAGCGGAAGTCACGCCCTTAGAAGAGAAAAGCAAGGCGAGCAAGCTCACCATGCTCGAGTATTTGGGATGCCCCAGCCTCAATCAAGACAAGGTGAACAAGTTGATTGATGAGTACACGGCTCAAAAAAACACGGTGTTAAAGGCTCGTATGGATTATTACTTTCATGCTCAGCAATTGTTGACGCCTGAGCAGCTTGAAAAAAGTCGTGCTTTTTGGGCAGGGCATATTCAGCTCTTTCCTTACACGCCCCCTGTAACAGCTCCTGCTCAATAATATATTGTGTTTTAAAGAGTTTTCCGTACAGTAGGCTAGCGACAAAGTATAGGCACTGTAGGGGAAATTATTTAAAACACTATAGACAACATCAATCCTATTTAGAGACCTTTGTGCAAGCAAGGGTCTTTAACGTCTTCACTAAAAAATAGGGTTGATGTCTTCCATACGCACGATGCCTTGACGCATCGCAAAAACCGCTGCCTGCGTACGATCATC
>JAJTHC010000077.1 GCA_021299615.1 Vampirovibrionales bacterium | reverse complement strand
TTATCCACGTTTTTTGTATTTCGCAGGAATCAACTGACTTCTTACGCCAAAATGCACACGCACAGAAGGCTGTGCATTCGGTTCCATATTCGCACGATCCGTTAAGCCTACGCCAAAATCCACAAAGCCTTCTAGGGTGTCGTTAATGGCTAAACGTAAACCTGCTCCTGTACCGACAAGCGTTGTATTCCCACGATTAGAGGCTCCTGTAAGCCTTCCGCTGGTATTTTTAGCGACCACGACTTGGCTGGCATCGACAAATAAAACCCCTTGCAGATTTTCCGCCAGTTTAGGAGCGATTTTCGCCAAGCCCCAAATGGGGTAACGGTATTCCGCATTCACCGTGAAGCCTTTGTCGCCAAAGAGTAAACCTTCTGTGAAGCCTCGCACGGAAGAAGACCCCCCGATTTGCATTTGTTCAAAACCCGGTAATGGCCCTGAAGAAAGCATGCTATAACCGTTAAAAACCAAAAATTGATTCTTAGGTAGGTTAAAAATGCGAGTGCCTGCCAGTTCGTACTTCATGAAGGTGTTGTCGCCTCCCCAAAAGCCTGCCCCTGCCGTCACCGTACCATTTAAATTGCTTCGCCCAATTTTGTCAGAACCGTCCCAGTTAAAGCCTGCGGTGGCACTACTTACATCACTTTCGCCAGATTCAATACGGTTTTCATAAGCCGTTATTTTACGCAGATTTAATCCTGTGCTTAAGGAAAGTCCCTTAATTTGTTCCACCGTTTGATTCAAAAATACGCTGTAATTGTGTGCATGACCTGTTAAGCGTGCCGTCCCTGTACGGTTCTGAACATGAACGTATGCAAAGCTGTACGCCACACCCACGCTGGTGCCTTTACTGTTTACAGGAATGGTATACGCCGTTTCAGCAATGGTGGTGCCTCTTGCCCCTGTATAGCCCAAGGTGAACTTGTCGCCTTTGCCTAGGGGATCGGCATACTCAAACTCGGTTCCCCAACGGGTCTGCCCAATCAACGGACGCCCACGATTGTCGCTAAACACCGAAAGCTTAAACGGCAAGCGTTCTTCGACTTCATAAGTCAGCACGCTTTCGCCTGCTTCTTTGCCTGCACTCAAACGAGCTTTGACCTTATAGAGATCTTGCGAACGATTGATGCTCTCAACGTTTTCTTGCAAGTCGTTTAGATTCAGCAGATCACCGTCGTTAACTTTGAGATCTTTCAAGATGCGTTTGTCTTTTTGGAAGCGGTTTCCTTCAATTTCAATCTGTGCCACACGCCCTTCCACCACACGCAATACCAAAGTATGGTTTTGTGAACTGTCAAATAGTGTCTTGGTGGTAAGGTAACCCTTTTCATAGTATTTTCGATCAATTTGGTGAATAAGATTCTGAACATCCTTCGTACTGCGACTGCTGGCTAAAAAGACATCGACCAAAGGTTTGAAATCAGCTTCTGTAAAGACGCTATTACCGACAATTTGAAGGTGGTGCAAGTCATCAAAAATTTGAAAGGAAGGGGCGTCAATGGCATCAGGCAAATCAAGGCGTACGACTTCATCGGTAGGTTTGATTTTTTCATTTTCCACAATGCCGTAAATTGGGTTACGATCGAGGCGGTTTTTCTTGTTGACCTTTTCTAGTCCTGTATTTGTTAATGAACCCGGGTTGCTGGTTGGCGAAATCCCCCCAACATCTTCCGCAAAAGCGGGTATTCCCTTTAGACTTAGCACGGCAACTAAAAAAATTGGTAAAAAGGCATGATGCTTTAAGGTCTTGATTGGCATGGCGAATACATCCTATACTATATGACTGTTTAAAGAATCATATATTAGTAAAAGAGCTTTAACGCATCCCGAAGAAAAAAATCATGTATTTATAGTGTTTTTCGACTAATATAGCACTTTCTATATAAAATGTTCTATTGCATCTTCGTTGTCGCTACGATTCTCGATGTGCTTATGTACGTCTCTGTACACCTCACGCATCTGCGAGTCTAGGCTCCTAGAATCCACCTATACGCTTACTCTGTGCTACTTAAATGCTGCAAGATCTCATAACAATTTCGAGCTTCTTCGCTTAATACTGTGGGTATGACAATCGATACACGAAACAAGTAGCTTTCATTGTTGTGTGTAATGCGTAACTGCTGATTATGTTGAATGCCTGCTGGTACCGTCACACTGCCAAGCCCTGCTTCATTCTTACCTTGACTAGGCAGTTGAACTTCTTTTTCTGTACCTAGTACGGCTTCCCAAACCTCAAGAGCTAGAGGGATTTCGTTGCTTTGTGGGTTGCTTGCTTTTGCAGTTGAAGCGGATCCTGAAGAAGACGACTTGTAAGGCGTATGCGATTTAGTCGTTCGATCAGGTTCTGATGACGTCTGCTTGCTTGAAGTACCTGTTCCTGTTGAAGAAGAGGGCTTTGTCGTATTTGAACGGCTTGAAGGATTTACCTGAGGACTTTTGGCATCCTGCTCTTCTTCATAAGACGCTTGCGTCTCGTTTTCTTCGATGCCATCTTCATAGTCATCATCGAACTCATCATCGTCATAATCATCTTCAACGGCAGTTGGTACTTTAGGTGGTCGACTCGGTTTAGGGGAATCGCCTACGCCGAACCAGCCTCCGTTGTTACTGTTCACTTTTTCGACTTGTAGATTGAGCAGAATACTATTGTTAATTGCTAGTTTTAGCACGCATGCCTTGCTACTGTCTGGAATGACGCCAAACGGCACTTGCACATGCTGTAAAACAGTCCCTGAATAATAATTGACACACTTAAACAAGACCCCTTTTTGAGCGGCTTGCTGACGTTGTTTGGCATTCGGTTCCCACGTGGCATGCCACGTATTGGGCTTGGATTCCACCACATAAAGCGTGTACCACTTCTTCCAAAACATGGGTTTGGAAGGCACCGCAATAAACGGCTCGCTTGTTTCAGGGGGCTTAATGGGACGACTCTTATGACTGCGATGCTTCTGCGAATGCTTGTGTTTAGGCTTGTGACCAGCGTTTTCTTCAGATTTTTGGGTCGATTCGCCCTTACCTTGAACGCCATGCTTATGAGCGGATTTTTTAGCATCCTTAGAGCCATCCTGTTGTGCCTTGGCTTGATGCGTGTTCACCCGTTGTTTGACGGCATCAATCACGCTTTGCAATTGTTCGTCATAATACTGCTTCTTACCAGGATGATTCAACACCGTGTAAGCCAATAGTACCGTCTTAAATATCTCGGTGGCTTCGTCTCGCAATTCAGGTGCCACCACATCAGGATGCGTGGTCTTCACCAAGCCTCGATACGCCTTACGCACTTCGGTGAGTGTGGCGTAATTTTCAAGTCCAAGCACCTTGTAATAGTTCACAAGCGAACCTTGATTGATAGCTGAATCTTCTTGACGAGCCATGCGTGTTTTGTCCTTAGAGTCGTCCACATTGTTCTAATAGTATGTTCGATATGAATAAGAAACCGCTAGTTTTTATTTTAAATTTCGTCTAAATATAGTGGTTGTATAGACAAGTATAAAGTATAGTATTTTAAAAAATTATATGCTTCATAAGAATAATGCGGACGCCTTTAAAAACAGACGTCAACGCAAAAATGCGAGGCTTCCTAGCGGACGTCGTGCAAAGTGAATGATGCGACGAGGCGGGGACAAAAACCTTCTCATTCACGAAGGGAATCTTCACCTTTAGGAAGGAGAGGTTGGGAGAGGAAACCAACGGTTTTCTTTCCCAAGAGAAAAAGTTTACTTTTTCGACTTGAAGGGGGATTTGAGTAATCAACCCATTTATAGACAAGCTAACATGTAGACCGCCGGTGGCGATTTGGCGGCACAAAGACCCCCAAGCACCAGCGTTAAAAGGAACAGAAAAAACCCATATGCTTCAAGCAAAATAAGGGTTACGCATTTTGGTTATGAAGCATAAAACTCTTTAAAACACTATACAGGAAATTATAAACTTGACTATATTCGACGGTTGAGATTTATGCGTTACAATATAATAAGGTATACAATTTCTCACAAAACAAAGGATATCCCATGAAACATCAAATTACTGAAACGCAAGCCAAACGTCTGTGCAAGACGGTGCTAAGCGTGGCGATTGAAACGCTCGCCAAAACGCCGTTCATCCCTGTAGCGGTGGATGTCGACAACACCCAAGGACGCCTCATCCTGCAGGTTTTTGTTGAAAAGAAAGACATCCGCATCACGCTGGACGAATGTGCTGAAGCCTCCTTGTTGCTGGATGCCCCGCTAGCAGATCTCGCCGAGCTTCAAGCCCATTCTTATGTGCTTGAACTGAGTTCACCAGGATTGTTTCGCCATCTTAAAACCTTCCGAGAACTCGATTTTTACACAGGCAAAACCGTCGTCCTTAAGCCGTTGGATGTCGCTGAATCAAAAGCCAACGCTCATTTATTCGCAGCCAAACAATTATGGGATGTGAAAGAAGAAGGCAGTGAAATTCGTGTCACCGTCAAGCATCAAGCTAAAGAAAACGAAGCAGGTGAGCTAGAAAGCTTTTTGCTGTCGAGCCTTCCTGAAGGGCAGGGTATTTGCTTGGCTCCGCCGATTCAATGGCCGAACGACGATAATGAGGATGAGGTTGGTTTCCTGTCAGAAGAGGAATAAAGCTTTTCAAAATAAAAGGATGTGTTAAAATAAAATATGAATCCTTGCATTTATTTATGCTTTGATTAACATGGTAGTAAGGCATTGTGCCAAACTGTTTACAATTAAATACTCGAACAACGAGGAGTCCTAAAACATGATAAAAGTCGGATCTGCCCTATTGGAATACGCTGAACAGCTCGAACGTGAGCGTGGTATCCCCAAAGCATTTATTATTGATTCATTACGTGAAGCCATGCTGGCGGCGTATCGCCGTTATGCTAAATTGCCTAGCACCGAAGGTTTGCTTTGCCGATTGGTTGAAAAATCAGGCGAAATTGGTATTTTTCAAGAAAAGTTTGTCGTTGAAAAAGTGGTTCATGTGGAAGCCCCTGAAGCCTTTGAAGGTGATATTGATGCTGCTTTAGAAGCAGTTGAAGCCCTTGCGGAAGAATCCTCTGTTGAAGGAGAGGTTCAAGACGAAGGCCCTGAATTGAGCGAAGAAGAGCGTGCAGCGATTTCTTTAGAAGCTCGTAAGGCGAACCCCTTTCACCAGATTTCGTTACAAGACGCTCGCCATATTAAAGCCGATGTTCAACTGGACGATGTGCTTGAAATTGATGTCACCCCTTCTGAATTTGGTCGTATTGCCGCCCAAAGTGCGAAGCAAGTCATCACACAACGCATTCGTGAAGCTGAAAAACTCCTCATTCAAGAAGAGTTTGACGAAAAGAAATACACCGTCGTACCTGCTGTGGTGCAACGTGTTGAAGGGCGTAACGTCTGGGTCAATATCGGACGAAACGATGCCTTATTGCCGACTCGTGAACAATTACCCGGTGAATACTACCGTGTAGGTAACCGTATTCGTGCCTATGTGTTGGAATTGAAAGATTCTAACCGTATGCCCACGATTGTGGTTTCGCAGGCTCATCCTCAAATGGTGCGTGAAGTCTTTGAACTTGAAGTGCCTGAAATTGAAGATGGCTTGGTGGAAATCAAGTCCATCGCTCGTGAAGCGGGGCATCGTACGAAGGTGGCGGTTCACGGCACGGATGGCGATGTGGATCCGCAAGGGGCGTGCATCGGCACACGAGGCAGTCGTATTCAAGCGATCGTCAGTGAGCTTCGCAACGAAAAGATCGACATCATCCGCTGGTCGGACAATCTCGGTGAGTTCATTGCTAATTCGTTAGCACCTGCTCACATCTTGGAAGTGCGTGTGGATTCCGATCCTGAACTCAAGCGTGCGTTGATTATTGTGCCTGACGAACAGCTTTCTTTGGCGATCGGTCGTGAAGGTCAGAACGTTCGTTTGGCAGCGAAGTTGACGGGCTTTAAGCTTGACATTAAGAGCATTTCTCAATTCCAACGATTGAGAGAAGAGTTCTTTAACCGTCGTGCCAAAGCTGAAAACGACGCCCTTGAAGAAGGAGGCGAAGAAGCTGAAGCCCTTCAAGAAAAAATTTTAGATGGGGTAGACTCATCCATTCCTGCTGAAGTAGAATAACGCTTGGGGGAGATGACTCTCCCCTCTGCTTTTTTACCTGATTTATTTGTTCCTTAATTTTTTAATTTGAAAGAAAGTGATGTCATGCGTACTGATGAACGTAAATTCAAACGTCGATGCTTCATCTGTCGTGGCTACCACTTGAAACAAGCACTCTTCCGCATACGAAAAATGGATGCAGTGCTTTTGGTTCAATGGCAAGACACTTGCTTGACAACACCTTCTTCGCCCCCTGTAACTCAAGGGCGTTCGGCATATCTGTGTACTTCCACAGACTGCGTGTCGAAAGTCCCCCTGCAAAAGGGTCGTCATCTGGCTCATGCCTTGCGAAGCACTTTTTCGTTGCAAGATCTTGAGTCCTTGACGGATACCTTGCAAAATCCCCCCACACAAACATCAACATAAAACGAGGTGCTTCCGCACATGACTGCAAAAGTAAGAGTTTACGAACTCGCTAAAGAACTGAATATCCAAAATAAAGACTTGGTTGAATATCTTCAAAAAACCTTGCAATTGAGCGAAGTGAAAAGCCATTCCAGCTCTATTCCTGCGGAAGAAGCGGTCAAAGTGCGTCGCTATTATGAAAAGCAAGGGCAAGCAAAAGCCACGCCTGCTAAGCAAGAAAGCCCTGACCCTCAAAGAACGGACGCCCCTGCTCCCCCCAGAGTGGAACGTGCCGTCAAGATTTACAATCCCAATGCCCCCAAAACCGCCCCAAAAAAGGATGCTCCTTTGCCAAACCCGACGCTTTCTCCTGAAAAAAAATCCGTGCCTGATACCAAGTCTCCTGACGCTAAAGCGAATGAAGCGACTGCTTCTAAAGCGAAAGACGCCCCCGTCTTGGTTCCTGTCGATTACACCGCCAAAATCCGTAATTTAGACAATCCATCGCCTCGCCCCACGTCTTCAGCAAACAAGTCCCAATCCCCTCGCAGTTCAACGGTGTCGACGTATTCGCCGAATCAACGCCCCGCTCAAGGCGGCGGACGACATGCTTTAACGCCCCGTGGTGCGGAACAACGCAATAGTGGTAATACGGGTAACGCTGCCAGTAGCTACCGTCCAAATTATGCAGGCAATGGGCAAGGTCCGAATCAAGGTCGGGATGCGGCTCCAGCCAAACGACCGAGCTTGCAACCCAAGGCAGGCACGGTTAAGCCTGTGGATCAACGCACCTTACGAAAAGACGGCGATGCCCCACAACAAGGGCAACGTCCTTATCAAGGTGGTGGTCAAGGTGGACAAAATCAGGGGCAAGGCAGAGGATATCAAGGCGGTCGTCCTCCTCTCACACCTCAAGGGCAGTCAACGCAAAACCGTCCTTATACGCCTCATCGCCCTGCAACGCCTCCTTCAGGCGATCAAGTCAACGTCGTTTCAGCCGATTTTATTCCAGATGTCACCAAAGAAAAAGAACGGGCAAAAAGCTTTTCGCCTCAAGCTAAAGGCAAGTCGTCTGTTTCTAAGTACATTAACAAAAGTGAAGTGGAAAAAGAAAAAGAAAAATTGAGTGCCTTGTTGCGTCCTGCCAAAAAATCGGGCAAAACGTCTAAGGCGGAACGTCGAGCGACCGCTGCTGCGATTGAAGCCGAAAATGCGATTCCTCCCACGCATTTGGTATTTGATCACACGGTTACTGTGCATGAACTAGCGACTTTGCTCAAGCAAAAAGACACCGAAGTCATTAAATACCTATTTATGAAGGGCATTATGGTCACCATTAACCATACCCTTGATTTTGACGCAATGATTGACATTTCCAAGCATTTTGAAGTCGAAGCCGAAGTCAAAAAAGTTCAAGATATGAGCGAAGTCGAAGTCGCCAACGTGCTGGATCGTAAGTCGGATGCTGATGAAGATGAGTTTTACGTGCATCGAGCACCTGTCATTTCGATTATGGGTCACGTCGATCACGGTAAAACCTCGTTGTTGGATGCCATTCGTGAAATTCGCACCAATATCGTCGACACTGAAGCTGGCGGTATTACCCAGCGAATCGGTGCGTATAGCGTTGAAAAAAATGGGCAGAAAATCGTCTTTTTGGATACACCTGGTCACGAAGCCTTTACCGCAATGCGGATGCGTGGTGCGCATGCCACGGATATTGCAATTTTGGTCGTCGCTGCGGATGACGGTGTCATGCCTCAAACCATTGAAGCCATTAACCATGCCAAAGCCGCTGGTATTCCGATTATTGTGGCGATTAACAAAATCGACAAAGCAGGGGCGGATCCTGATCGGGTCATGGCGGCGTTGATGGAACATGGCGTCATGTCTGAAAAATACGGCGGTGATGTCGTTACCGTTGAAGTTAGTGCCTTGCAAAAATTGGGTGTCGATGACTTGCTTGAAAACATTTTATTGCTGTCTGAATTGTTGGAACTCAAAGCGAATCCGCATGTGCCAGCGGAAGGCGTCATTATTGAAGCCAAGCTAGACAAGGGCAAAGGCCCTGTCGCCAGCGTTTTGGTTCAAAAGGGGACGCTGAAAGTCGGGCAGAACATCCTGATGGGAGCGGTTGGCGGTCGTGTTCGTGCCTTGATTAACGATGCTGGCGAACGCATCCAAGAAGCGGGTCCTTCAACGCCTGTTGAGATTTTAGGGCTTGAAGAAGTCCCTGTTTCAGGTTCAACGATGTTTGTGATTGAAAATCATAGCGAGTTCAAACAACGCTTGAGCGTGGCTCAAACCAAAGAGCGTGAGCGTCGTTTGTCGGCGCGTACCAGAAATGCAGGCGGTTTGACGACCTCTTTAGACGATGAAAACAAAAAAGAATTGCGTATTGTTCTTAAAGCCGATACACACGGTTCTTTGGAAGCCGCTCAAGGTTCTTTGGTGAAATTGGACACCGCAGAAGTGCAAGTCAACATTATTCATACAGGCACAGGCGATCTGACGGAAGCGGATGTCATGCTGGCAACCGCATCTAAAGCCATTATTATTGCCTTTAATAGTCGTGAAGACGCCAACGCCGCTCGCATCGCTGAATCGGAAGGCGTGGTGGTTCATCGCTTTGACGTGATTTATCACATGGTCGATCGTGTCGAAAAGCTCATGCTCGGTGAGTTGGATGCCGATATTATCGAAGTGGAATGCGGTCAAGCCGAGATTCGTCAACACTTCACGATTGGTAAAACGGTTGTCGTGGCAGGTTGTATGGTCACCAATGGCAAAATCGTCCGTAGCGGACGCATTGAAGTCAAACGCAACGGCAAAGTCATTCACGAAGGCTTTATCGACTTGCTTAAACGCTTTAGAGATGACGTGAAAGATGTGGCTCAAGGCTTTGAATGTGGGATTACCATTGCGAAGTTTCATGATCATCAAGTGGGCGATGTCATTGTCTGTTATCAACAAGAAGAGCGTAAACGCACCAGCCTTTAAGGGGCAAACGGTGCTGGTTTCGTCTATTATAGAGGCTTTATCTAGCAAGGAGTTTCACCATGAATCAGCGACAAGAGTTTACACGAGTCGATCGTGTGCGTAAAGCCATTCAGCGTGAAATGGGCGATATTTTACGCACCGAAATGAAGGATCCTCGCTTGGATGACTTGGTGATTTCGGTCACCGAAGT
>JAJTHC010000091.1 GCA_021299615.1 Vampirovibrionales bacterium | reverse complement strand
TAAGCATGACTGCTTGTTAAGGCGTTAGTTTTTAAGCGAAGCACCTCGTCTTCATTAAGGCTTAAAAAAGTTTTCATCGTCTGAAGAAGCGACCAAAAGGCTGAGCGTTTCCGATCAAAACATAAGCCATTTTCACCTTGATGAATCAATTCCGCAACCCCTGCAGAAGACGACACGATCGGCAACACCCCATGAGCCATCCCTTCTAAGACAACCAAGCCGAAAGCCTCATTGAGAGACGGCAACACAAGGGCGTCAATTTGGGCATAAAACGGCGTCATATCGGCTTGAAAGGGGAGTATTTCCACACAATTTTTCAATTGAAAAAGAGGGATAAGACCTTGAGCCAGCAGGTCTTTTTGATACTGCGGATGAATCATCCGTACACGAAACGAGGATCCCCACAGCTTTAACACGCCCATCACCATAAGAAATAAAAGCCCGCCTTTGTTGAGGGAACGACTGTTGACCATACCCATCACCAACGGCTTAGAAACAGGCAAAACATTGCTCATGCTTGATGTAGAAACACCTGGGTACACCACGTTCACTTGATGAGGGGGCAAATCAAAATGACAAACATAATCGTCTTTCACGGTTTGAGAAACCGTGAAAAAGAGCCGTTCTTGCCCGTGAACGTCTTGCGGATGAAAATTTTCGGCTTGACGCTTTATTTTCGCCTGATTAAGAAGGCGACTTGCCCAACGGATGCCCCACCCATCGCCAGAACGGCGATGCGGTAAGGAATGCGACTGTAACAAAAGGTTGCCAAAAGGGGTCAATATATCGGAGAAAAGCAGGGTCACATCAGGATTGGTATCCGTGTAAGTTTTGATTTGGGCGAGAACGCTTTCCCGATTGATGTAAATCGATCCTTCAAAAAAGAAAAAGTTCGTAAAGCCTTTATAGTTCGTCTGATGACTTGTTTGTGTAATGATCGTGAGTTCAAGGTCGTCCCGTTCAATGAGCTGGTTCAATAGCTCCAAGTTTAGGCGGTTAGCACCGCCTTTCACGCCTTCAGCTAGCAACAAGGCATCTAGCGAATGAATGACCAACGCAAGTTTCTTCACAACGACTCAAACTTTCTAAAGGCAAACAACATATTTTTAGTATAAAGCGAAAACAAAAACTAACAATTGAAAATTACGGAAGACTTTGCGAAATTCCTGTCCCCTCTCCTAATTTTAGGAGAGGGAAGAGAACGTCTTTAGACGTTCGAGGGTGAGGTTAAACCCTAGACTCCGTTTGTGAGTTTAACCGCCCCCTAACCCGTCGAAGCTAAAGCTTCTCTTGGGAAAGAAAACCGTTGGTTTCCTCTCCCAACCTCTCCTTCCTAAAGGAGTAGATTCATTTCGTGAATGAGAAAGGTGTTTGCCCTCCTAAAATTAGGAGGGGGGACTAAACCAAAACCCATTTTACAGATCATTCTATACATGCCGTTTGTTTGTGATATTGTAGAATGAGAATTGTTTCCCCCTCCCACTTTGAAAATACTGAAAGAATCGAACGCCCCATGCTTCAAGCTCAAAATGTGTCTGTCTTTTTTGGATCCCAGCAAGTCCTTCACGATGTCTCGCTCAAAATCACGGCCCATAGTCGATTAGGACTCGTTGGTGCCAACGGCGGAGGCAAATCCACCCTGCTGAAATGCCTGATGGGTGAACTCACGCCGAGCGAAGGTGAAGTCAACCGCCTGCCCAATGTACGGATCCGTTGCTTGACGCAGAACCCCGAACTCAACCCTTCCTTTACCCTGCAAGAAGAATTGTATAGCGTATTTACCGAAGTCAACGACGCCAAGTCCGAAGAAGCGGCACTTTTAGGCAAGCTGGAACATCTAAACGGCAAGGCCTATGATGAGGCGTTAAACCGCATCGCCACCTTGCAAGAAACGTTGGATCGCTTGGGGGCGAAAGAACTCGACGCCAAAATTAGTCGCATGGTCACAGGTTTGGGCTTTGCCTTGCATGAGCTGGAACGCCCTGTGCATAAGTTCAGCGGAGGCTGGCAAATGCGGATCAACCTCGCGAAAGTCCTATTGCAAGGGGCAGACGTCATTTTAATGGATGAACCGACCAACCACTTGGACATGGAAGCCTGCGAATGGCTGGAAGGTTTCTTACGAGAATACCCTGGTGGTTTGCTGGTGGTGTCTCACGATCGTCGCTTTTTGGATGAAGTCGTGACCGAAATTGCCGAGCTGGAGCGTGGGCATTTAACGCTTTACGGCGGAAACTACAGCTATTATGTGGAAGAGCGTGAACGCAATCGTGAATTGCAGCAAGCCGCCGCCGACAGGCAAGAAAAGAATTTAAAGGCTCAAATGGCGTTTGTGGAACGTTTTAGAGCCAGTGCTACCAAAAGTACGCAAGCCAAAAGTCGTGAAAAGCAGTTGGCGAAAATCGAACGGATTGAAGCCCCTCAAGCAGAACTCAAGCGTCTGCATTTTCAGTTTCCGCTGGCGAATCCGAGTGGTCGGGAAGTTTTAGAAATTAACAAAATCGCCAAAGCCTTTGGTGAAAACAAAGAACATCAGCTCTTTTCAGACGTTTCTGCTAAGCTCGAATGGACGAAAGATGCCCCACAACGCGTCTTTATTTTGGGGGCAAACGGATGCGGAAAAACCACCTTGTTCAAATTGTTGATGGGACTTGAAACGCCTGACACAGGGACGATTACCTTTGCCAATCGTGTGGAATTGGGCTACTATGCCCAGCATCAATTGCAGATTTTGGATCCGCAAAAAACGGTGTTTGAAACGCTTGAAGAAGCGATGCCTCCGACGCATCAATCGGAAGTTCGGGGCGTTTTGGGACGCTTCTTGTTCACTGCGGATCAAGTCTTCAAGAAAGTTGACGTCATTAGCGGAGGCGAAAAAGGTCGTCTCGCCATGGCAAAGCTCATGGTCGGCGGTCCCAACACCTTGCTATTAGACGAACCGACCAACCACCTCGACACACCCGCCCAAGAAGCCGTCGAATCGGCGATTCGGGCGTATCAAGGGACGGTCTTGTGTATTTCGCACGATCGTTACTTTATTCAAAGTTTAGCTACGCAGATTTGGGAGTTTGACAACGGTAGATTGATTACCTTTGAAGGGCCTTACAATCAATATCTTGAAAAGCGTAACCTCTTGTTGATGCAGTCTCGTAAGCAGGCAGGCATTAAGCCTTCGGCGAACACAGCCTCAACGACAAATGCAGAAGGCGGAGGCGATTCCAAAGCCCAGCGACGTCAGTTGAAAACGCTTCAAAAGCAACTCAAAGCGGTTGAAAAAGCGGTGGAAACCCTCACCAAAGAGCGGGATGCTCTTATGGAAGAGATGGCTCACCCTCGTGTGGCGAAGGACTACTTGGCGTTGGATCGTATGGGGCAGGAGCTTGAGGCGATCAACTTGAAGTTGTCAGGCGAAGAGTCTCATTGGGAACTTCTTAGTGAAGAGTTTGAAGCGTTGAATTCCTAAGACCCAGCTATACGAAAAAGCTAATTTTATCAGACCCTACACTATAAAATCCATAAAGGACGCAACTCATGGCATTTCCCAAACCTGACCCTAACCTAAAACCCCTTGCAGTGGGTAGCCCTGCCCCTGCGTTCAACCTACCTGCCAGTGGCATTGAAATAGGCAAAACCTTGAGTTTGGCTGATTTCATCGGACAAAACATCGTTCTTGTCTTCTACCCACGAGACAAAACCCCTGGATGCACCAAACAATTGTGTGCCTTGCAAGACGAACTCGCTGAATTTCAAGGGCTGGATGCGGCTATTGTGGCATCCAATTTTGGGAGCTTGGCATCTCACGAAAGTTTTTCGGAAAAATACGGCTATCAATTCCCCATTTTGGTGGATGCTGACAAAAGCATGGCGGGTGACTATTCCGTCATTAAAGCGGACGGTGGCACACAACGCACGGTGTATGTGATTGACAAGCAGGGCATCATTCGCTTTGGCGAACAAGGCATGGTTAAGCATGATGCATTGAAGTCCGTATTAGCGAGCGTGTAGCGAAGACTCTAATATAGTATTTTATGCTTCCTCACAATAATGCGGAAAATAATGGTATACTGTTGTATAAGTAGAAAATAAGGAGTTTTCTTGATGCAACAAATTGCAATAAGTCTAATCGAATGGCAAAAACGCTTCGCTACAGAAGAAGCCTGCATAGAAC
>JAJTHC010000069.1 GCA_021299615.1 Vampirovibrionales bacterium | reverse complement strand
TTAGAGTTTTCTGTACAGTAGGCTAGACGAGGAGCCTAGATTATTTTGTGAGGGCGTGTAGACAGACCTACATAACAGAACAAAATAATCGTAGCGACAACGTATAGACACTGTACAGAAAATTATCAATTCGGCTATAACTTAAATGGGGCTGACTTGGCTGAGGCTAAATTAAAGAATAGTAATTTTGACCAAGTTGACGGAATACCTATAAATACCAGTGGTGTACAACTGCTTTTCGCTAAAAACACAGGTCTTTTAGAGGCAAGAATGCGACGGTATTATGATAAATTAGCCGCACTTGAAGACCAATTCTAATACCATTTAAACGATTGAATAGCCCCATAGCCTGTTTCATCTATCGAACTCTATAATGAATCCGCCTTTGATGAATTAAGCAGGCACCCAAGCAGGACGAACCTCGCTTTTATTCGTATAATCTACAGGCGTTTTACAAACCAGCACATTTAAATCCTGATGATTCCGCTTGATTTGAAACTCCTTGTTCAGCGTACCAGCAAAGGTTGACCACGCACTGTAAGACGCCAACAAAGCTTCCAGCACCGAACTCGGTGCCAAGTTTGTGGGCATATTCTTGACCTTCAGCTCTTCGTGAATCAGCCCTTGCAAGGCACGGCACCCTTGAGGCGAACGGCTTTTATAAGGAAAGAAAAACTTGAAACTCGCCTTCGTATTCGGCGTATACGTCAAAAACGGCAAAATGCCCAAGTCGCTGATTTTATGATAAAGCTGGTAGGCACGATCCGAAAAGCGATCCACCACGGGACGGTCATATTCGGGGTTGTCCAACCGCATGGCATTGTACTTGATTTCTTCTTGACGAAAACGCCCTGTAATCGCTAGGTTTTTAGGCATATCTAAAGACACAACCAAGGTGTGAGCCGCCCCGAGTTGAGTCAAAGCATCGATAATGGCTTCGTCGCTATAGAGCTTGTCCATACGCAGGAGCGTTAAATCTCGATCCAAAATAGCGATACCGCTTTCCAGTGACGCATTGGGGGCTAGATCAATGCCGACAAAAACCCAGCGTTGAGCCATATTCGCTTGGGGGATTTCATCCCAAGACGCTAGCGGAGTCCGTTCGTAGAGGGGGCTATATGTCATCATAATAATGGTTTCCTTTTAAGATGCCTGCCAAGCCTTGACGGTATCCACCACCAGCTTGACGTTCGAGCGTGGCGTCTTGGGTAAAACGCCGTGACCTAAATTAAAAATGTAATGCGAATCGCCGCCTTCCGCCAGCAGGCGATGCACTTCGGCGACCAAAGCCGTTTCGTTTTGGCTAAACAAAAAGCTTGAATCCAAGTTGCCTTGCAAAATGCGAGAGGCTCCTAGTATTTGGCGAGCGTCGCTTAACGACGTTAAATCGTCGATGCTAATGGCATCCGCAGGGCTTTGCCCGATGACATCCAGCAAGCCTCGGCTATTTTTCACAAATAGCACGATGGGAATATGCGGATGTTTGGCTTTCACGCCCGCAATCACTTGGTTTTGATAGTGCATCACAAAGTCTTGATAGTAACGAGTCGGCACAAGACCGCCCCATGTGTCAAACAGTTGCAGGACTTCCGCCCCTGCGTCGACTTGCATGCAAAGGTAAGGAATCAGCATATCGGTGATGCGTTGTAAAATCGTGTACAAACGCTGGGGATCTTCCAAGAGCAAGGCTTTGGTGTGTTGCCCTGTCTTCCAGCTTTTGCCTTCTAGGGCGTAACTGGCGAGCGTCCACGGTGCGCCTGCAAAGCCGATCAGGGCAATGCCTGTTCCTTTGAGTTCACGACGCATCATGGTCAAGGCATCCGCAAGGAAGCCGCAAGACTCTTGCACGTCGGTAGGGTGAAAGGCGTCGACATCGCTGGGCGTGCGTAAGGGATTGGCAAAGGCAGGGCCGTGCGAATCGGTGAAGCTCAAGTCTAAGCCCATGGCTTCAAGGGGAATGAGAATGTCCGAAAAAATAATGGACGCATCGAATCCAAAGGCACGAAGGGGTTGCAGGGTCACTTCCACGGCGACTTCAGGCGTTTTGCAGATCTCTAAAAAGCTATAATGTTGACGCACGGCTTGGTATTCGTGCATATAACGCCCCGCTTGTCGCATCATCCACACGGGGGGACGTTTAAGGGTCTTGCCTTCAAAGACTTCTAAGAGCAAGGGGGCTTCAGTCGTTGCGTGTTGAGGCAACGCCGTTTTTTCGTAGGGGAGCAAGGTTAAGGCTTCTGCGGTTGTCACGATTTTAAGACTCCTAAAAATAATTTCTTTTATTATGACACAAAAACTAATTTAGAGGATTTTAGGCTCGTATAAAAGCTCTGCAAAAGTCCTGTCCCCTCTCCTAATTTTAGGAGAGGGAAGAGAACGTCTTTAGACGTTTGAGGGTGAGGTTAAACCCTAGACTTCGTTTGTGAGTTTAACCGCCCCCTAACCCGTCGAAGCTAAAGCTTCTCTTGGGAAAGAAAACCGTTGGTTTCCTCTCCCAACCTCTCCTTCCTAAAGGAGTAGATTCACTTCGTGA
>JAJTHC010000228.1 GCA_021299615.1 Vampirovibrionales bacterium | reverse complement strand
TCACGAAGTGAATCTACTCCTTTAGGAAGGAGAGGTTGGGAGAGGAAACCAACGGTTTTCTTTCCCAAGAGAAGCTTTAGCTTCGACGGGTTAGGGGGCGGTTAAACTCACAAACGAAGTCTAGGGTTTAACCTCACCCTCGAACGTCTTACGACGTTCTCTTCCCTCTCCTAAAATTAGGAGAGGGGACAGGAAGATTCCTTAAAACACTACAATTAACGATTTTGGCGTCCTTGCCGTAATTGAGAGATGGTTTCGCTCATGTTAGGAGCATTAAAAATCGCAGACCCCGCCACAATCGTGTCAGCTCCTGCGGTTAGAATATCGGCGATATTCGTCAAGCCCACACCCCCATCCACTTCTAAGTGGATGCGTCTTTCACCAATCAAGGCTTTCGCCTGCTTGAGTTTTTCCAAACTGTACGGAATAAACGCTTGACCGCCAAAACCAGGATTCACACTCATAATCAGGATTAAATCTAGATCGTCTATCACAGGTTCTAACACAGAAACAGGCGTATGCGGATTCAAGGAAACCCCTGCTTTGACGCCCAAAGACTTAATCAACTGCAGGGTACGATGCAAATGCGTACACGCTTCCACATGAACGGTTAAAATATCCGCCCCTGCCTTGGCAAAATCGGGGATGAGGGCATCGGGGTTTTCAATCATCAAGTGAACATCCAACGGTAAGGTCGTGACTTTGCGTAAGGCGTGAACAACAGGCGCGCCAATGGTGAGGTTCGGCACAAAGTGACCATCCATTACATCCACATGAATCCAGTCGGCTCCTGCGGATTCGAGCGTTTTCAAGGCATCACCCAAGTAGGCAAAGTCCGCCGAAAGAATGGAAGGAGCAATAAGAACAGGCGTTGGATGAGGCATGACGGTTTCCTTATTTTGAGAAGTATCGTTATTATGATACACTAAACAAAGTTCGATTCGTGCAAAACTAAAGAAAGCCTATGCCCTGCCGATGTCTGAAAAAGGATTCGCCCACTACTACAACATCTTCAAATATGACGTCGCCTTGCCGTTTTTTTCAAAGCAGTTAGCCCCTGCCTTTTTAAATCATGTGCGGGGGTGGTGGCGACGTTCGACGTGGGACGCTCACCCCGAAACGCAAGCCCTACTAGATGCTGGCACCCCTGTGATTTTCGCCATTTGGCATGGGCAAATGTTTACGCTGGTGCATCCGCAATGGATGGAAGGTGTGAGTGAGTCGGCTCAAACGTTGCCTCCTTATGTCTTAATCTCTCAAAGTCGGGACGGCGATTTTATTGCCAACGTCGCCAAGCACATCGGATTCCCCCACAGTATTCGAGGGGCTCACGGTCGTGGCGGTAGCAAGGCGGTTGTCGAAATACAAGCCTTGTTTACCGAAAAGAAGGGGCATCTGATCTGCTTGATGGATGGGCCTCGTGGACCGAAGCATGAAGCAAAAAAGGGCATTGTGAACCTCGCCTTTCAGCTTGGTGTGCCGATTATCCCTGTGGCTGGGGTTTCACCGCATCACTGGTTTAAGTTTCGCTCAGCGTGGGACGATTTTGAGATCCCCAGTATGTTTTCTCAGGTTCATGTGGACTTGGGCAAGCCGATTTGGGTGGAAAGTTCTGTTGATGAGGATGAAAGCGTGTTGGCACAGGTCAATGAAACGCTGGTGTCTCATTTAAAGACGACCTTGTCTCGTTATGCACAAAATCCTCAAAATAGACTTTAGCCGAGACTTGATAAAGGTATTTCTTTCGATTATAATCACCGTAAATCAATGTAATCCTATTTTTGGGAATCTTTTAAAACCATGTCAATATCTGTTAAAATGCCTCACGTTCCTTTTCCTTGTAAAGGGGCTAATAACCTAAATGCCACGCAGCGTAATGGTATGCGTATAACGATGCCCTTAGAAGTTAATAAGATTCAGGCACATTCCATTTCAGAAAACAACCAAGAAAACTTGCCAGAAAAATTAGAAATTGCCCGCAAGATAACCACTTTGAAAGAAGCCTTAAAAGCAAAAATGAAGCCAAAAGCATTTGAAAAATACGAGAAAAAAGCTTGGAATCCCGATCACCATAATTGTTATGAGATTTTAGAAAATCTTCTTGATATCGGAGATAGTGAACGGATCAATCGAAAAATACTAGAAAATTCTGGGCAATTATTGAAATACTACAAAGAAAAAGTACCTGTTCCTGCTCAATATGACCCAAAAGAAACGCTCCAAAGATTAAAGAAAATCATCAAAACACAATTGAAATTAGCTGGTTTCATTCCTCGAAAAGGAAGTTTTGAACTAAACTCTAAAAAACGATGTGTGATCGTCAACAGCCCTCCCTCGGATCCAAACTACAAGAAGAATGCAAAACTTATCCAAGATTTAATAAACTATTGGTTGTTTTCAAATCCAAACTACAAAACAAGTGACCCTGTTTTTTATGCTTATGGGATTCAACCCGTGCTTTGGTGGGATAGCAAGACAGAATCCGCTTCTCTGAATCTTGATGCCCTAAAGCCAAAAGTTCCTGAAGAAATCAAACTTATGGTGGATCAAGTAGCAGCCTTGATTCGTCGTGTAACGTAACCTTCAATAGCGACTAGGTGGTATAGTATTTTCAATAATTTCCCCTACTTGTCTATACTTTGTCGCTACGATTATTTTGTTCAGTCATGTAGGTCTATCTACACTTCTTCACAAAATAATCTAGGCTCCTCGTCTAGCCTAAGTACGGAAAACTCTTTAAAACACTATATGTGTCTTTCATAAAGCTTTCTATAAAATGTAACAAAACGCTTCATCCTAGCACAGAAACTTCTTAAGATTGTTTTAATACTTATATAAGCCTAACCTCAATGCAAGACTTTTAAACTCTCTATTTTCTCTCTCTCGTCACAACCCCCAGTAAAGGATGAACCTCTCTATGTCTAACTCAGAACGCAAAACTTTCGTCTTAAAATGCGACAAACCCCGTTACGACGGTGGCATTGAAATTGATTTAGAACGCTATTTCGGCAGACGCCTTCAGCCAAACCTTACCTCTTTAAAAGGCATGGCACAAGAACACCTAAATGAAGACCAACTCAAAAAGTTAGGTGATGATGCCGTATTAAGCCCACGTCAAGTGATTGCTCAAGCCAAAGCGGCTCAATCGAAGCGGAAGTCTTTATTAAGTGAAGACACCGTCTATGATATGGATGAAGCCTTAGAACGCGATATGGCAAGCGAAGACTTAAGCGAGTTCTTGCCTTATAAGCGAGTCGACAAAGTTGCCCTAAAAAAAGCGGAACAGAACGTAAAAGATGCTCTGAAACACCGTCCCGTCAAGCATGCCATGGGACGTCAAGAACGCTTGAAAGACGTGTTCATGCAAGGGCCTTTGCAAATGGGTATTGGCTTAACAGGATTGCTCACCAGCTTGCTTGCCTTGTGTGCCATGAACTTATGTGCCAGACCTGAAGGCATTCGTCACCAAGCACGCCAACTTTTTCAAGATTGTACCCACGTTTTTTGGAAAGGCTTGTGGAACACTGTTCTTTTGCCTGCTTCGACGATGAAAGCCGTCATGCTTTAATCAATCAAAGACTTTGACTTCCAATAGCCGTCCCCAAAGGACGGCTATTGTGTTATGCGTATGCTAGAATAAAAGAAAATCCCCTTTCCTCATAGGATGCCCCTAATGCCTAAACTCAAAAAAGTACCAAAAACAGGTTTTAACCACCCCATCTGCTTGCCTTGGTTGCGTTTTTTTAAGCAAGTTTACCGTCTTTTAGCATCTATGGAACTGGCGATTGTGTTGCTGATTGCTTTGGCGTTGGCGTGCATTGTGGGGAGCTTAATGCCTCAAGAAAGCTTGGTCAATTTAGCGGATATTCAACGTCAATTTGGCAATGCCACGCCTTACCTTAAAGCGATGGGCTTTTTTAATGTCTTTTATAGTCGGTGGTTTTTTAGTTTAGAAGTCCTCTTTTTTGTGTCGATTGTACTGGGATCCTTTCGCTGGTTGCGTCCTGCTTGGCGTTCGATTACACTGAAAACCTTGATGAATGCCACGCATATTCAAAGCTGTTCAACAGGACGTTCCCTGCGTCTTTCGCCTGCCGTAGCACCGCCTGAAACTTTAGCCACCTTAACACTGGCGTTAAAACAAGAAGGCTTTAGCATCACGCCTTCTAGCCCCAAGCACCCATGGAGCCTTTACGCTCAACGAGGCTGGCTGGGGCGTGTCGGTCCCATGGTTACGCACTTAGGCATTGCATTAACCCTCTTAGCAGGGCTGTACGGAGCCTTCAGTAATTTCACGGCTCAAGCGACTTTAAAGCCCAATGAATCCCTGTATGTCATCGAAGCCGATTCCTTTCAAACGTCAACGAATCCCCCTTACTGGTTGGGTCGCATTCCTGAATGGAAGTTCAAGGTGACCGATTTTGATATTGAGTTTCAGAAAAACTCGCCGTTAATTCCCAAGCAATTTACCTCCACCTTGCAGATGTTGGATCCTTTGACAGGCGAAGTCCTCGCCGAAGGCAAGACTTCGGTGAATCATCCCTTTGTCTATGACGGCGTGACATTTTATCAAGCCCAATTTTCACCCACCACTTTGCATGATGTCTTGATTGACCAAGTGCCTTTACGTCTTGATGCGTCTCAAACACTCGCAGGACGTCCGTATGCGGTGCATCCTGTGAATGCCACGACTCGCTTGTTTATTTTTCCGCTCGGGCGTTTTACGGATGGCTTGCCTCGTAACCGCTTGCACATTTTACTGGAACGTAACGGCGTTTTAGAAGGGTATCAAAAAGGCTTTAGTGAAGCGAATAACACGATACTTTCTTTAGAAGAAGGTGGGGCTTCAGCAACACTAGGGGGGCTTCATGTTCAGTATAAAAAAGCAGTCATGGCAACGGGTTTACAGATTAAGTATGCCCCTGAAACGACGTTTTTATATGTGAGCCTCCTTATTTTAGCAATAGGTTGTGCCTTGAGTTTTATTCCACATCATCAAGTGTGGTTTGCCTTGTATTCGGCAGAAGGCGAAGGCAATGCACCGCCTACCGAATTATGGTGGTATAGCAAGGCGAAAAAACGTCACCATGCCTTAGAAGATGCGTTGGCTCGTTGTCTTGCCAAGATGCCTCGTGCCTTGCGTTAAGGGTTTTCAACGGTTGTGGTATTGGTGATGAATTGTTGCGTCGGTAAGATGTAATTCTGTACCTGACTTGCATCAGGCGTTAAGACGTTCCCCAAATTACCCAAGCTAGACAAGGGCTGTTCCTTTAAGGTCAAAATCGGAAAACGCAAATCCGCCTTCAATCGCCACACCACATTAGAATGACCATTTCTCACCGTATTCAGCGTCACCGTCACCCAACTCAATTCGGGACGGTTTACCTCTCTTTCAAGCTTGGTAACCGTGCCAGAAAGGCTCGAATCTTCCACAATCACATCCTTATTCGTGGGATACAACGGCACATTCAGGCGAAAAAACAAGGTCTGCCCCAAGCGTAAACGAGGGCCCAGTATCGCTTCTTGTGGGGAAATCAC
>JAJTHC010000248.1 GCA_021299615.1 Vampirovibrionales bacterium | reverse complement strand
GATCGTTTGTTGGATCGCATTACGCCGAAAATCGCCAGTGCCGAACAAGGTTTGCTCAATCTCAAGCAGGGGCTAATCCACGCTGTGGAAGTCCGCTTGAATCAAGCCGAACACGAGCTTGACGCTAAAGAAGGTGAGCTGAATGCGTATAGCCCTTCGCAGATTTTGCGTCGGGGTTTTAGCGTGTTGACTCATGCCAAAGACGGCAGAGTGGTGAGGACGCTCGCCGATTTGGAGGGGCATCCTGATTTACGGCTCCAGCTGGCGGGGGGTGAAACGACTTTGCAGGGATACAGCTTGTCGTAAAATAAAGATTGTCACCAAACTATGTTTTAGATAAGCTAGCATCGACATGTATTGATCTACTTAAATACTCGCAGGAGCCTAACTGATTTTATGAAGTTTCTCAATTTCTTACCCAATGAAGCCTTGTTTTACAACCTTATTAACGAACTCGCCAAACAAGCCAAAGCCAGTTCTGAAGGCTTACACGCCTACGTCCAACACGGCGATGCCACCCGTCAACCCATGACAGACGCTCGTTCTGCTTCCAAAAAAGCTTTAGAAACCCTTGTTGAAGAAGTCTGCCGAGCCTTTATCACGCCGTTTGATCGTGAAGACGTGCAAGAACTCGCTGAAGCCTTGTACCGTATTAGTGCCATGATTGACACCATTCAACAACGCATGCACATTCACCACCTACATTCTTTAGATGGCGACTTCCAACGCATGGCGGAAATCATCGTCAAGCAAGGCGGTCTTTTGGTAACGTTGATTGAAGGCTTAAACCGCAACGACAAAGCCAGTCATCTTCAAGAAAAGGTCGCATTACTTTATGCACTTGAAGACGAAGGCGATTGTGTGGCGTTGGAACTCGAACATGCCCTCTTCACCCACGAACCCCTGCCCGATGCCTTGAACTTGATCGTACGTAAAGATTTGTATCAAAGCCTTGAAGGCGTTACGGATGCGTTTCGAGATGTGGCAGCCATTGCCTTGCGTATCATCCTAAAACACAGTTAATTGAGGACTCAACACAATGGAATGGTTAGCAGATCCTCAATTTATACTTTTAATTGTCATCATCAGCATGGCGTTGATTTTTGATTACATCAATGGCTTTCATGACGCAGCGAATGCGATTGCAACCGTAGTGGCGACTCGGGTGATGACGCCCAAAACAGCGGTTATATTCGGGGCGATTTTCAACTTGCTTGGTGCCTTAATGGGAACCGAAGTGGCGGCAACCATGGGCAAAGGTATCGTAGAAGCGGAGCTTATTAACCTTGAAACGATTTTATGTGCCTTGATCGGTGCGATTGTGTGGAACCTCATCACCTGGTGGAAGGGCTTACCGTCGTCGTCGTCTCACGCTTTGATTGGCTCATTGATGGGAGCCGCCTGCTTTTGGGTGGGAAGCTTTGGCGAAAACGTCGTTCATTGGCACAAGGTCATCGACAAAGTCATTATTCCCATGTATAGCTCGCCTTTAATCGGCTTTACAGTGGGTTATATGCTGATGACCCTGCTCACATGGATGGTCTACAAGATTTCGGTGAACCGCATAAACAGTGTGTTTGGCAAATTGCAGATCGTGTCCGCAGGGGCTATGGCACTCAGCCACGGTATGAACGACGCTCAAAAAAGCATGGGCATTATCGCCTTGGCGATTATCCTTTATAAGGGTGTGCCTGCGAGTGAGTTCCATGTCGGTTTAGAAATTGTGATCCCCTGTGCGGTCGCCATTGGCTTAGGTACCTTGTCGGGTGGGTGGAAGATTATTCGCACGTTAGGCAGTAAAATGATTAAGCTGCAACCGATTCACGGATTCGCCGCCGAAGTCACGTCGTTTAGCGTGATTATGTTCGCCAGTCAATGGGGGATTCCCCTTTCGACGACGCATGCGATAACATCCACCATTATGGGCGTCGGGGCGACTCGTCGTTTGAGTGCGGTGAAGTGGTCGCTGGTGGGATCGATTCTATGGGCGTGGGTTTTGACGATTCCTGTCACCTTTTTATTAAGTGGTGGCATCGCACTGGCTTACAAATGGATTCAGGCTCAACTATAAAACACTATCTATTTAGTACTCAAGAAGGAAGGATTTCTCATGGATTGGCTGATTCATAGCATTGAATGGATATTGGGCGGACTCTTGCATTGGGTGCATAGCGTGATTGAAGCCTTAGGTTATTGGGGCATTGTCCTGCTTATGGCGATTGAATCGGCGAACATTCCCTTGCCAAGCGAAATGATTCTGCCCTATGCAGGCTACCTCGTACAACAAGGCGAAATGAATATCCACCTAGCAAGCCTTGCTGGAGCCGTGGGTTGCGTCGTGGGATCGCTTCCGTCTTACTGGCTCGGGGCGTGGGGCGGTGAAGCCTTCATCAAAAAATACGGCAAGTGGATCCTCATCGACGAAGACGATCTTGCGGATGCTCGTCGTTGGACGGCTCGTTTTGGGGACTGGGCGTTTTTCATCTGCCGAATGTTGCCCATTCTGCGAACCTTTATTTCCGTTCCTGCGGGCGTTTTGGGTGCGAATATCTGGACGTTTACGATCTTTACCTTCATTGGTTCCTTGATTTGGAGCTATTTGCTGGTCTATGTTGGCATTGTCTTTGGGGACAATCTCACCGAGTTTAAGCACTTGTGGCACAAGTTCGATGTCGCCATTGCGGTATTGCTCGTGATTGGCGGAGGGGCTTACCTCTGGAAGCACGTCGCTAAAAAGTGGATGAAGTCCAGTGCCTAAGGAACAAGTGCCTGAAGCTTCAACGCCTATTGCAGAAAAGCATGTGCCTGTTATATTAGACGCCGTGTTAAACGGCTTAAACCTGCAAGTCGGCAAAACCTATGTGGACGGTACGCTCGGCATGGGTGGGCATAGCCAGTTTTTGCTGGAAGCCTTGCACGACTTGGGCGAAACGTCTCCTCGGTGGGTGGGGGTGGATCAAGATGCTCGTGCCTTGGGGATGGCTCAAGAACGCCTTGCCCCCACGCTCGCACGTTTTGAAGACACACAGCATACGCATTTTGTTCAGTCTAATTATAGTGAAATCCCCCAAAAGCTCGCAGAATTAGGGATCACAGGCATTGACGGCGGATTGTTGCTCGATTTGGGCGTGAGTTCGTACCAGCTCGACACGGCGGATCGAGGCTTTAGCTTCATGCGATCAGGCCCTTTGGATATGCGGATGAACGGCACGGATGATGAGATCCCCACGGCTGCCGATATTTTGAATACGGCGTCGTTTGACGAATTGTGTCGTATTTTTGAGATCTATGGCGAAGAAAAGTATGCGTACCCGATCGCCAAGGCCATCGTGGAAGATCGAGCAGAATCGCCATGGCAGGACACGTTGGATTTGGCGAAATTGGTGGAACGGATTTATCGCTTG